>JAOPXW010000387.1 GCA_025964935.1 Friedmanniella sp.
ACGGGCTGTCGACCCAGAGCGGTCCGGGCGTCTCACTGCTCGCGGTCCTCGGTCTCGTCGCCGGGCTCACCCTGCTCATCACCCGGGTCTACCCGCGACCGATGTTCGCTCTCTTGATGGGCGTCTACCGCTGGGGCTACCGCGTCCTCGCCTACGTCGCCCTGATGCGCGACGAGTACCCGCCCTTCCAGCTCGACCAGGGTGCGGCAGATCCGGGTGAGCCGCCGCAGCCCGAGCCGGTGACCGCACCTGAGCCGGTCACCGTCGCCGGCTGACGATCGGCCCAGAGCGGCGGTCGAGGTGGCTGCTCAGGTCACCGCGGTGACCGCTCTGACGAGCCCCACCAGCAGGACGCCCGTGCTGGGCGCCAGCTCCGGGCGTCCTGTCGTCTGGCTCGGCGGGGCCGGTCAGCGCGAGGGCAGCTCGATGACGGCCGCGACCGAAAGGACCGCGTACGCCGCCGAAATCGGGAACGCGCCCAAGGCCCCCATCAGGAACGGCGGGTAGCAACGTATCCAGGGCCCCATCAGGACGGCGGGTAGCACCACCTCGAGCAGGTCCCGGACGGGCCGAGCAGCACCGCGGAGGCGCGGGCCCGTCCCGAGGCCCGACGAGCGAGGCCCCGTACGACCCGGCTGGTTCATCCCGACGACGCCGAGGTCGAGCAGACCGTCACGACCCACACCATGGTCGTGCTCGCCTCAGGCGTCCTCGTCCAGGGCCTGACCTGACCAGTCCTGACCTGGCCTCGGTCCGACTGCTTGACCCAGCTTGCAACCTGGGTCGAGGGGCAGAAACCTGGGTAGACATAGGTTTCCGGTGCCTGACCCAGCTTGCAACCTGGGTCGAGGGGCAGAAACCTGGGTAGACATAGGTTCCCGGTGCCGGACCAGGCGGACTCTGTCGTGCCGGGCTCGGGGTCGTTCGGCCCTTCCCGGCCGTGCCGCCGCCGACCAGGCTGGAGGTCAGGCCACCCGAGGAGATTCATGGCGCTCACCACCCCCGCCCATTCCGAACCGCAGACGGGCCCCGTCCCGCGGGGAGCGTCCGGAGGGGCCGACGCGCGGCCCGGCTTCACGAGCAGCGCCCGCACCGTCGGCCTGGTGTGCGCCGTGGCGACCGCGAGCCTCAGCCTGCTCTACCTGGTTCCGCTGCTGGCCGGGCTGGCCTCGTTGCCGTCGTCCTCGACCCCCATCGGAGAACCGTGGTTCTCCATGATGGAGATCCTCATCCTGGTGATGGCGCCCTTCCTGCTGGGGACGATGGTGGCGGTGCAGGGCTGGGCCCGGCCGGCGGACCAGGCTTACGGCTCGCTCGCGGTGGTCTTCATGGCTCTGCTGACCGTGCTGACCTGCAGCGTGCACTTCGTCATCCTGGCCCTGACCCGCCGACCGGAGTTCAGCGCACTGCCCTTCGGCCAGGTCTTCGTCTCGTTCCACTGGCTGTCGGCGACCTACGCCCTCGATGTCCTGGCCTGGGACGTCTTCTTCGCCCTGTCGGCCCTGTGCGCGGCGCTGGTGTTTCGAGGTGGCGGCCTGGTCCGGGCCATCCGGGTCGCCCTGCTGGTCAGCGGCTTCGTCGCCCTGGTCGGGGTAACCGGAGTGGTGCTCAACCAGGTCCCCCTCCGCAACGTCGGGATCGCAGGCTACGCCGGGGTGTTTCCGGTCGCGGCGGTGCTGCTGGCGATCCTGTTCCGTCGGACGGCACCGAGCGGGGTGCTGGATCGGGTGAACAGCGGGCGGTAGAGCACGAGGGCGAATCCCGAGAGGGCGATCGACAGGCCGGTGAAGCCCACCGTCATGGGAACGGAGGCGTCGGGGTCGGCGTTGAGCAACATGTTCCAGGTCATGCCGGCGACGGACCAGCCGAGCAGGGTGTAGCCGCCGACGATGGCGTAGGCGGGCTTGCGGGCCCAGGCGTGGTCCCGCAACAGGCCGATCCCGACCGCCAGGGCCGCCGGAACGACGATCCCGAGGTCGTAGAGCTTGACCACCCAGAAGGTGTTGGGCAGGTCGAGATAGGCCGCGCCGCGCGGTGGGTCGGCCAGGGCACCGACCAAACCGGGTAGGTGCAGGCCAAGTGCGACGAACGCGGCGATGACCACCAGCAGCACGCCGCTCACGCGCCGGAGCCGTCGGGTGGAGACGGGCAGGTCCTCGGGCCGCACCTGGCCCCAGCAGTGCAGCACCACCGCCGAGGCCAGGACAAACAGGGCCAGGAGCAGGGGGAAGAACCGCTCGATGTTGCCCGGCCGGGCGAGGTACTCGTTGCCCAGTACCAGCTGGGAGTAGGTGTACATGGCGAAGGTTCCCGGGGCCAGCGCCAGGACCGGGGCGGCCGGGTGGGCGCGCCACGCCAGCACGGCTACCGCGAAGCAGGCCGGGGCCACCACGAACAGGGCGGCCAGGTCGCCGCCGCGGACCTGGTTGAGCCCCGACGCGCTGGTGCGGAAGTGGATGATGTCGAGCACGAGCGGGCCGAGTACGGCGTACGCCACGATCAGCACCCCCAGCCCGGCCATCCCGAGGCTGAGCGTCCGCCGGGACACGTCGCTGGACGGGGCCACCGCGTCACGCCGGCGAGGGTGCGGCGACGGCTCGGCAGGGCCTGGGCTGGTCAGGTGGTCAGTACTCACGGGAACTCGCTGTCGCTCGGTCGGGCGGCTGCCGAAGGGGTTCCCGTCGGCCTGCTCCCACCTTCCGGGTCGGGCGGCCTGTTCGCCAGAGACCGAAGTCCCTCCGCGGGCACCATTACCCAGCCGAGCGAGGCGGCCGTGGTCTCCGCGGGGAGCCGGGGCGACCCCGACGACGACCGCCGAGCTCAATCCGGGGAGCAGGGAACGGGGAGTAGGTGAACTGGATACCCATGGCGGGCGACCTCCGACCGGCCCGCGCCGATCAGATCCCGTCCCACAGCGCCCGCTTCCGCGCCTCGAAGTCGGCCGCACTGAGGCTGCCGCTGTCCCGCAGGGCCCGGAGGCGCAGCAGCTCCTCGATCGGGTCGGGCGGCGCGCTCACGGTGCCGCTGAGGACCTGGCGGGCCTCGGCGGCGAGGGTCTCGCCCTGGTTGCCGAGGATGTCGTCGATTGTGTAGGTGCCGTCGGGGCAGGTGAGGACGACGGTCCCGATGACCTTGTGGGTCTTGCCCTCGACGGTGTGGACCTCGGGCAGCGGCACGCTCAGCGCCACGGGCCCCTCGCTGCGGCGGCCCCGGAAGAAGATCCGCCGGTCGGTCAGGACCAGCAGACCCCGCTCGTTGTCGTACCGGCCGTCCACCATCCGCAGCACGGTCTCCTGGTCGGTCAGCGACGCCCCCAGCCTCGCGAGCTGCTGGTCGGTGCGCTGGTCGGAGACCATGGTCTGGGCGGCGGCCAGCACGTCGGGTCGCAGCCCGAAGCGCTCCAGCCGCTCGGCCAGAGTGGGCTTGCGGAACCACTGGCGGAAGTCCGCCACGGACGCCTCCTCACCACTGTCGGGGCCCGGCGGCAGGCGTCATCCGGGGCGGGCGGCTCGATCCGTCGCATCGGCGGCGGTCTCCGGCGAACGTAGCAGCACCCCGGTCCGCAGGGCGACGACGCTGACGGTGAAGGCGGTGGTCAGGGTGTACCAGACCGTCACCCCGCCGTCGTTCAGCACGGTGCCCAGGACGGCGGCGGCGAGGGCGGCCGCCGCGGTGGTGCGCAGGGTGCTGAACCTCCCGAGCAGCGGGGGCAGGCCGCGACGGAAGACCAGCCACCAGACCACCGCCCCGAGCAGCACCGATCCGAGCCCGGCGGGCGTGAGCAGGGACTCCCCGGCCGCGGCGGCCTTGCGGGCGATCACGTCCTGGGCGTCCCCGTCGAGGATGCGCTGCACGAAGGCACCCAGGTGGCTGCGGGCCGCCGGTCCCCGTCGCCAGTCCAGCCAGGAGATGAGGGCCGCGGCGAGGACCGACGCGCCACCGACCGCGAGGACCCGACCCCAGGTGATCCGCAGCCCCGACCAGACCAGCAGCAGCCCGAGCAGTACCGGGGTCAGCACGATCACCCCGCCGAAGTCGGCCCCCATCGTGGGCCAGCCCTCCGTGGCGACGACGCCGAAGCCGACCGTCGCGGCGACCAGCAGCGCCGTGCGGGGTCGTCCGGCCGCGCGCCACCGGTGGGCGAGGTAGCCGACGAGGAGCAGGGCGGCGGAGGCGTACACAGCGAACGTCACGTTGCCGAAGCCGTACCAGCGGCCGCCGTTGACCGGTCGGGAGTTCAGCATCGAACCGGGCTGCATGACCGCTCCCAGGGCGGCGTCCGCCGCGAAGACGACCACGGTGCCGGCCGCCGCGACCACGGCGGGCGGGACCCGGAGCCACCGGGCGGTGACCAGGCTGAGACCGGTCAGGACGAGCACCAGCAGGCCGACGGTCAGGCTGAGGACCAGTCCGGGACGCGACGTCGCCGCCCACGGCACCGCCCCGGTCAGCACCATCGCCGTGGGCAGGTTGGCGGCGAGGGCGACCAGGAGCCGGGCCGCGGCGTACCGGCGGCGGCGCAGGGCGAGCACGAAGAGCGCCGCCAGCACGACCCCCCCGATCCCCACGGCGAGGTCTCCGCGCAGCACCGCAGTCGAGAGGGCGTCCAGAGCCGCCAGTCGGTGCTGCGCGGCGGCCGCCGTGACCGGGCCGGGGAGGACCTGCAGCGGCGAGCCGTCCACGGGCAGCGCGGTATCGGCGGCCCCGCCGCCGAAGTCGATCACCGTCCGGGTCAGGTCGGCCAGGGTGAGGACACCCTCCCGTCGGGTGCTGCCCGAGGTCAGCCAGCCGGCCGGGGCCGAGCCGAGGACGTACGCCAGCTGCGGCGCAGGGTCCGCCCGGCCCGGCGGCGGGCCGATCCCGGTGACGACCAGGCTGGTGCCGGCCCGCCCCGCCAGCCCCGCGACGATGGCGTCGCTCCGGTCCCCGCCGTCGACCAGGGTGACGGGGCAGCCGCTGGCCAGCCCGGCGGCGACGAAGGCCTCCGCCGTCTGGTAGCGCGCCACCCTGCCGTCGGGACGCGCCGCGGCCAGGGCGGCTCCCGGGCCGACCGCCGCGACGCAGCCGGGCATCGAGGCGGCCAGGGTGCCGAGCCGGGCGTCCCCGTACGCGGCGGCGGCGGCGCTCAGACGCTGCGACCAGTCGGTGACCCGACCACCCTCGACGACCGGTGAGCACAGCCCGCCGACCCCCGCCCGGCGACCGGCACCCAGCGTGGTCCAGCCCGCGGCGGCACAGTCGCCGATGTAGCGCGGCCGGACCGACATCGCCCCGGCCTGGGCCTGCGGCTGCCGGTCGAGCACGTCGCGGTCGACGCCCCCCACCTGGTAGCGGCCGGTGACCCCGACCACGACGAGCCGCTCGCCGGTGAGGGTCAGCGGTACGGGGGTCGGGCGGGCGCTCGCGGCCAGCCGGAGCCCCACGAAGGCGGCCAGGACCAGCAGCCCGACGACGACCAGCCGCACGGTGCCGGTCGTGGTCCGCCGACGCGAGACCTCGGTCATGCGGAGCGTGCAGCCAACCTAGGCGTCCCGCCCGTTGAGCGCCGGGGCCAGGACGCGGCTGCTGGAGCGGCGGATGATGAGCTCGGGCACGAAGCGGACACTCTGGTGCTGGTGGGGCCGGTCCTCGTCCTCCGCCTCGATCTCCTCGAACAGGAGCTCGGCGGCGCGGCGGCCGAGCTGGGCGCGGGGCTGCCGGATGGAGGACAGCGGCACCGCGGCGGACTCGGCGAAGGAGATGTCGTCGTAGCCGATCAGGGCCACGTCCTCGGGCACCCGCAGCCCGTGGGTGACGAAACCCTGCAGCAGCCCGATCGCGAGGAGGTCGTTGACGGCGAAGACCGCCGTCGGGCGTTCCCGGTCGCTCAGCATCGCCAGCTCCCCGGCCGCGTAGACCCCCGAGTGGGTGTCGGTCGCCCGGGTGGACACGGTCAGCAGGGAAGCGTCCGAACCGTGCTCGGTCCGGGCCAGCTCGGCGCCGGCCCGACGGTCCCGCACCTGGTGCAGCTCACCGGGCCCGCCGACCACCGCGATGTTGGTGTGCCCCTGCCGCAGCAGGTGGTCCACGGCCAGCCGGCCACCCTCGACGTCGTCCACCGAGACCGAGCAGTAGCCGGTGCCCTCACCGGTCCGGTCGACGATGACCACCGGGATGCCCCGCTGCCGCAGCTGCTCCACCCGCTCGTTGAGCCCGCGGATCGGCGCGCACAGCACCCCGCGGACGCGCTGCTGCTCGAACAGCAGCAGCTGCTCGCCCTCGCGCCGCTCGTCGGCGGCGCTGTTGCCGACCTGGACGGAGTAGCCGCGCTCGTGCACGAGGTCCTCGACCCCGAGCAGCACGTCGGTGAAGAACGGGTTGCCGATGTCCATCACGACCATGCCGACGGAGCGGCTACGACCGGCCCGGAGCTGGCGGGCCGACTCGTTGGGCACCCAGCCGAGCTTCGCGATCGCCACCTGGACCCGCTCGCGGGTGGCCGCGGTGACCATGTCGGGGGAGTTGACCACGTTGGAGACGGTGCCGAGCGACACCCCGGCCAGGGCCGCGACGTCCTTCATGCTCACCGAGGTCTTGCGCACCACCGGGGTCCGCCCTCCTCGCTGTTCGGCCGTCTCGAGCGCGGGGCGCTCACCTGCCGGCCGCCGCGTACGGGCCACACGATAGCGGCTCGGGCGCCTGCGTCACCGGCTCGCCGTTCCCCGCGGGAATCGGGGGCGGTGGGCCACCGTCACGGTGGTCAACCTCCCCGGATCCCGGTCAGGCAACCGGCTGGGCGCGCGCCGCGGTCGGCTCGTACGTCGTCAGCGCGAGCCGGTGCCCCACCGTACGGCGGAGGTCGTCGAGGTCGGCCGGCAGCAGACCGGCGGTCCGGGCCTGGACGGCGAGGTTGCCCAGCGCGGTGGCCTCGACCGGGCCGGCGAGCACCGGACGCCCGCTCAGGTCGGCGGTGAGCTGACCGAGGAGGGCGTTGGGGGAGCCACCGCCCACGATGTGCACCACCGCGACGGGCCGGTCCGCGATCTGCTCGGCCAGGGCGATCGTCGCGGCGTACGCGGTGGCCAGGGAGTCCAGGATGCAGCGCACCACGGCCACCGG
Organism: Friedmanniella sp.; assembly: GCA_025964935.1. Classification (GTDB taxonomy): domain Bacteria; phylum Actinomycetota; class Actinomycetes; order Propionibacteriales; family Propionibacteriaceae; genus Microlunatus. Next base: position 7,099 of record JAOPXW010000387.1, read on the forward strand.
TCCCTCGGCCAGGGGTCGGCCCGAGGCCTGGCAGGCCGTGCGGATCCGGCTGGGCATGTCCCCGGGCGGGATCAGGTTGGCGGCGTCGACGTCGATGACCGGTCCGCCCGCCGGCAGCCGGGCCGCCGCGGCGAGCAGCTCGGCCTGGTCGACCGGATCGCCGGCGTCGCGCCAGGTGCGCAGCGACTCCTGCAGCAGCCACAGCCCGCCCAGGTTGCGCAGGAACCGGACACGGCCGTCCAGCCCTCCCTCGTTGGTGAAGTTGGCCGCCCGGCTGGCCTCGCTCAGCACCGGCTGGTCCAGCTCCAGCCCGACCAGGGACCAGGTGCCGCAGGAGATGTAGGCGAAGTCGGGTCGGCGGGCCGGCACCCCCACTACCGCCGAGGCGGTGTCGTGGGAGCCGACCGCCACCACGGTGGTCGTGGTCGGCAACCCGGTTCGGGCGACCACCGCGGCGGTCAGCGGCCCGAGCTCGGTGCCGGCCTCGACCAGGTCCGGGAACAGGTCCCGCGGCAGGTCCAGGGCCTTGAACAGCTCGGCCGAGAAGGTCCGGGTTCGGGCGTCCAGCAGACCGGTGGTGGAGGCGTTCGTCGTCTCGGTGGCCAGTCGCCCGGTCAGCCAGTAGGCCAGCAGGTCCGGCAGCAGTACGGCGTGGGCGGTGCGCGACCACAACGGGCCGCGCTGCTCCGCGGCGAGCTGGTAGAGCGTGTTGAAGGGGAGGAACTGCAGCCCGGTGACGGCGTAGAGGTGCGCCGGGTCGACCCGGCGGTGCACGTCCTCGATCACGTCGTCGGTGCGGGAGTCGCGGTAGGCGACCGGCTCGGCGAGCAGCCGTCCGTCCGCGTCGAGCAGCCCGTAGTCCACCGCCCAGGTGTCGATGCCCAGGCTGACCACGTCGGGATAGCGCGCGGCCAGGGCGGTGAGCCCGACGAGCACCTGCTCGAACAGACCGCTCAGGTCCCAGTGCAGGTGGCCCCCGACCTCGGCGGCTCCGTTGGGGAAGCGGTGGACCACGTCGAGCTCGACCGAGCCGTCCACGAACCAGCCGGCCACCACCCGGCCGCTGGAGGCCCCGATGTCGATGGCCGCGAAGACGGCCGTCCCGGGGCGGGGGTCGCCAGACATCTAGCGGAGGAAGGCCGCGGCCACACCCGCGTCCACCGGGACGTGCAGCCCGGTGGTGTGGCTGAGGTCGGCCGAGCAGAGGACGAAGACCGCGTTGGCCACGTGATCGGGCAGCACCTCCCGCTTCAGCAGCGTGCGCTGGGCGTAGTAGGCACCGAGGTTTTCCTCCTGAACGCCGTACACCGCGGCCCGCTTGGCGCCCCAGCCGCCGGCGAAGATGCCCGAGCCGCGGACCACCCCGTCGGGGTTGATGCCGTTGACCTTCACCCCGTGCTCGCCGAGCTCGGCCGCCAGCAGCCGCACCTGGTGGGCCTGGTCGGCCTTGGTCGCGGAGTAGGCGATGTTGTTGGGGCCGGCGAAGACCGAGTTCTTGCTGCTGATGTAGACGATGTCGCCGCCCAGCCGCTGCTCGATCAGCACCCGGGCCGCAGCCCGGGAGACCAGGAACGAGCCCTTGGCCATCACGTTGTGCTGCAGGTCCCAGTCGGCGACGGTCGTCTCGAGCAGCGACTTGGAGAGGGAGAGGCCGGCGTTGTTGACCACCAGGTCCAGCCCGCCGAAGGCGAGCACCGTCTCCTCGACCGCCCGCTGCACGGCGGCCTCGTCGGTCACGTCGGCGGCGATGCCCACGGCCACGTCGGTCGAGCCGAGCTCGGCGGCCGCCGCCTGCGCCGTGGCCAGGTCCAGGTCGGCGATCACCACGCAGGCCCCCTCGGCGGCCAGCCGGGTCGCGATCGCCTTGCCGATGCCCGAGGCGGCCCCGGTGACGAGGGCGATCCGGGTGGCCAGCGGCTTGGGCTTGGGCATCCGGGCCAGCTTGGCCTCCTCCAGGGCCCAGTACTCGATCCGGAACTTCTCCGCCTCCTCGATCGGGGCGTAGGTGGAGACCCCCTCCGCACCCCGCATCACGTTGATCGCGTTGAGGTAGAACTCACCCGCCACCCGTGCCGTCTGCTTGTCCTTGCCGTAGGAGAACATCCCGACGCCGGGGACCAGGATGACCAGCGGGTCGGCGCCGCGGATCGCGGGCGAGTCCGGTGTCGCGTGCCGGTCGTAGTAGGCCTGGTAGTCGGCCCGGTAGGCCTCGTGCAGCGCCGCGATCCGCGCCTTGGCGTCCTCGACCGGGGCGGTGCCGGGCAGGTCGAGCAACAGCGGCTTGACCTTGGTGCGCAGGAAGTGGTCGGGGCAGCTGGTGCCCAGCGCGGCCAGCCGGGGGTGCTCGGTGCTGGCCAGG
>JAOPXW010000039.1 GCA_025964935.1 Friedmanniella sp.
ACCCGCCGAAACCGCCTGGCTGCTGCTGGCGGCCGACCTGACCGGGCTGCCCGCGCTCGCCCGGATCCTGCGGGGGCTGGCGCCGGGGGTGACGGCGTACGCGTACGTCGAGGTCCCCGAGCTCGCCGACCGGCAGCCCCTGCCCAGCCCGGCCACGCTGCACCTGACCTGGCGGACCCCGCAGGACGGGCCCGGCCGGCTGGTGGCCGACGTCCGGGGCTTCACGCCGCCGGCCGGCCCCGGCTACGTCTGGTTCGCCGGCGAGGCTGCCGACTCCCGGGCCGTCCGCCGGCACGTCCGCGGCACCCTCGGCTGGCCGGTCGAGCGCTACCGCAGCCTCGGCTACTGGCAGCGGGACAAGGAGCGCTGGGACCGCCGGTACGCCGAGGTCGGGCCCGGGCTCGAGTCGGTCTACCGCGAGGCCGTGGCCGCCGGGCACTCCTCGACCGAGGCGCTCGAGCTCTACGACGAGGCGCTGGCCGCCGCCGGCCTGTAGACCCACCGGCCCGGGGCCCGGTCCCCGGCCGGAGCCCGGTCCCGGCCGGGCTAGAACGCGTCGGTGGGCCGGTAGACGCCCCAGACCTCCCGCAGGGCGTCGCAGACCTCCCCGACCGTGGCCCGCAGGGCCAGGGCCCGCTTCAGCGGCGGCAGCACGTTGGCGGTGCCCGCCGCGGCCGCCCGCAGCTCGGCCAGCGCGGCCACCACCGCAGCCCCCTCCCGGCCGGCCCGCAGGTCCACCAGCCGGGCGGTCTGAGCCGCCTCCAGGGCGGGGTCAACCCGCAGCGGCTCGTACGGCTCCTCCTCGTCGAGCCGGTAGCGGTTCACCCCGACCACCACCCGCTCCCCGGCGTCGATCTCGCGGGCGATGTCGTACGCCGACTGCTCGATCTCGGCCTTCTGGAACCCCTGCTCGATCGCGGCCACGGCACCGCCGCGCTCGGCCACGGCCGCCATCAGCCGCCGCGCCTCCGCCTCGACCCCGTCGGTGAGGGACTCCACCACGTAGGAGCCCGCGAACGGGTCGACGGTCTTGGTCACGTCGGTCTCGTAGGCCAGCACCTGCTGGGTCCGGAGCGCGAGCCGGGCCGACTTCTGGGTGGGCAGGGCCAGGGCCTCGTCGAAGGAGTTGGTGTGCAGCGACTGCGTGCCGCCCAGCACGGCGGCCAGCGCCTGCACCGTCACCCGGACCAGGTTGACCTCGGGCTGCTGGGCGGTCAGCTGCACCCCGGCGGTCTGGGTGTGGAAGCGCAGCATCAGCGACCTGGGGTTCTGCGCGCCGAACCGGTCCCGCATCAGGTGGGCCCAGATCCGGCGGGCGGCCCGGAACTTGGCCACCTCCTCCAGCAGGGTGGTGCGGGACACGAAGAAGAAGGACAGCCGCGGGGCGATGTCGTCGACGGCCAGCCCGGCGGCCAGCGCGGCCTCGACGTAGGCGATCCCGTTGGCCAGGGTGAAGGCCACCTCCTGGGCGGGGGTCGCCCCCGCCTCGGCCATGTGGTAGCCCGAGATGGAGATGGTGTTCCACCGCGGCAGGTGCTGCTGGCAGTAGGCGAAGGTGTCGCTGACCAGCCGCAACGACGGCTGCGGCGGGTAGATGTAGGTCCCGCGGGCGATGTACTCCTTGAGCACGTCGTTCTGGATGGTGCCGGTCAGCCGCGCCGGGTCGACCCCCTGCTCCTCGGCCACCAGCTGGTAGAGCAGCAGCAGCACCGCCGCGGGGGCGTTGATGGTCATCGACGTCGAGACCTCCCCCAGCGGGATGCCCGCGAACAGGGCGCGCATGTCGTCGACCGAGTCGATGGCCACCCCGACCTTGCCGACCTCGCCGGAGGCCAGGGTCGCGTCGGAGTCCATCCCCATCTGGGTGGGCAGGTCGAAGGCCACCGACAGCCCGGCCGTGCCCTGGGCGATCAGCTCCTGGTAGCGCGCGTTGGACTCCGCGGCGGTCCCGAACCCCGCGTACTGCCGCATCGTCCAGGGCCGGGAGGTGTACATCGAGGGGTAGACCCCGCGGGTGTACGGGAACTCCCCCGGCTCCCCCAGGGCCACCGCGGGGTCGAAGCCCGCGAGCGCCTCCGGTCCGTAGCGCGGCTCGAAGGGGGTGCCGGACTCGGTGCGGCCGGTCACGGACGCGTCCGGGCGGTGGGTCGGGGACTCGGGGCGCTGGCCGCTCATCTGGGCATGCTCGCACGCCGGGACCCCGTACCGGAGAGCCGGGGCGGGCCGTACGGGCGGGCGACCGCCGGCCGGACGCAAGGGGCGGGTGCGGACGCGGCGGGCGGGCCTCCCGACGGGTGACAGCATGACCGGGTGGACATCGCCTTCATGATCCTGGGGATCGTCGCCACCGTGCTCGCCGTGGCGGCCCTGGCGGACCGGGTCTCGTTCTCGGCCCCGCTGCTGCTGATGCTGGTCGGGATCGGCGCCTCCTACGTCCCGGTGCTGCAGGACCGGATCCCCGAGCTCAGCTCGGAGCTGGTGCTGCTCGGCTTCCTCCCCCCGCTGCTGTACGCCGCCGCGGTCCGGACCTCGGTCATCGACTTCCGGGCCAACCGGCGCTCGATCGGGCTGCTGTCGGTCGGCCTGGTCGTCTTCACCGCCCTCGGCGTCGGGGTGGTCACCTGGCTGCTGCTGCCGGTCAGCTTCCCGGTCGCCTTCGCCCTGGGGGCGGTCGTCGCCCCGCCCGACGCCGTGGCCGCCACCTCGATCGCCCGCAAGGTCGGGCTGCCGCGGCGGCTGGTGACCGTCCTCGAGGGTGAGTCCTTGATGAACGACGCGACCGCGATCACCTGCCTCCGGGTGGCGCTGGCCGCGATGGCCGGCGGGGTCAGCGCCGGCGGGGTGAGCGTCGGGTTCCTGGTCGCCGCCGTCGGCGGTGCGGCCGTCGGCCTGGGGGTCGCCGCCGTGGTCATCCCCATCCGCCGCCGCGTGCACGAGCCGGTCTTCGACACCGCCATCTCGCTGATGCTGCCGTTCGCGGCCTACCTGCCCGCCGAGTTCATCCACGTCGGGGACTTCCACGGCTCGGGGGTGATCGCGGTGGTGGTCACCGGCCTGTTCCTCGGGCACAAGTCGCCGAGCATCCAGAGCGGCCAGTCCCGGCTGAGCGAGCGGGTCAACTGGGCCACCATCCAGTTCCTGCTCGAGAACACGGTGTTCCTGCTGATCGGGCTGCAGGCCCGCCGGATCATCGCCGACATGACGTCCTCGGAGCTGTCGGGCCCGCGGATCGCCCTCTTCTGCCTGAGCGTCCTGGTCGCCGTGATCGTGCTCCGACTCCTGTGGGTCGCGGTCTCCCGGCTGTTCCTGTTCCGACGCGACCGCAACTCCGAGGCCCCCCGGGCGACCTGGCAGGAGTCCCTGATCGTCGGCTGGGCCGGGTTGCGGGGCGTGGTCACCCTGGCCACCGCGTTCCTGATCCCGCTCGAGGTGCCCAACCGCAACGTTCTGATCTTCGCCGCCATGGTGGTGACCGCCGGCACCCTGCTGCTGCAGGGGCTGACGCTGCCGGTCCTGGTCCGCCACTTCCGGCTGCGCGGACCCGACCCGCGCTCCGACGCCCTGCAGGCCGCCACCGTCCTGCAGTCCTCCAGCAACGCGGCTCTGGCCATGCTCGACCAGATCCCCGAGGCGGCCCGGGGCCAGCAGGAGACCGTCACGATGCTCCGGGACCGGATCAGCTCGCGGCCTGACGCGCTGTGGGAGAAGCTGGGACGTCACGACGAGAACGAGACGCCGGCCGAGCAGTACCGCCGGCTGCGGCTGATCACCCTGCAGGCCGAGCGGGACGAGGTCCTGCACATCCGCAGCAGCGGCACCATCGACCACGACGTGATCGAGCAGGTGCTGGCCTCCTTCGACATCGAGGAGTCGATGCTGACCATCGCCACCGAGCGCTCCGAGCGCCTCGGCCACGACGACCCGGTGACCACCCCGATGGACCCGACCGGGGCCTGTCAGCACCTCGACGACGCCCCCGCCGACATCGAGTCCACCGGCTCCGAGGTGTGCGAGGACTGTGTCCGGGAGGGCACCCGGCCCGTCCACCTGCGCATCTGCCTCACCTGCGGCAACGTCGGGTGCTGCGACTCCTCGGTGGGGCGGCACGCCGAGCGTCACCACAGGACCAGCCACCACCCGGTGATGCGCAGCTTCGAGGCCGGCGAGTCCTGGCGCTGGTGCTACGTCGACGAGCGGCTGGGCTGAGAACAGCACCCGAGCCGCGGTATCAGGGACTGCCGGCCGAGGCTCTTATCGGCTATGAATGGTGAGGACGTGCCGCGACCTGGCCACGGTGGCCGGGCGGGAACGCACGTCGGGGGGCTTTGCGATGCACCGCCACGACCCGTCCGGACGGCCGGCATGACCGGCGGCACCACCGAGGAGAGCCTCGCGGCCCGCGCCGGCCGCCTCTTCGCCGAGTACCGCAGCGGCGACCCGGACAAGATGGCCGACCTGGTCCAGATCCTGACCCCGATCCTCTGGCACACCGCGCGGGCCACCCGGCTGGACGCTGCCGCCGCCGAGGACGTGCTGCAGACCGTGTGGCTCAGCCTCGTCCGCAAGGCCGACACCATCCTGGAGCCGGTGGCGGTGCTGCAGTGGCTGGTGATCAGCACCAAGCGGGAGTCCTGGCGCGTGGCCCGCGGTCAGGCCAAGACCCGACCCGAGGACATGGAGGTCACCGGCACCGCCGACCACGAGGCCACCGAGACCGTCGAGGACGAGGTGCTGCGCTCCGACACCCAGCGCCGCCTCTGGGCCCACATCGAACAGCTCCCGGAACGCTGCCGCGCTCTGCTCCGGGTGATCGCCTTCTCGGACCGGCCGGACTACGCGGAGCTGGCCAAGGCACTGGGGATGCCACAGGGCAGTATCGGACCCACCCGGGGTCGCTGCCTCGCCAAGCTGCGAGTGGCCCTCGCACAAGACCCCACCTGGGAGCTTCGATGAACGCCGCCGACCACCCCACCCCCGACCGCCCCACCCCCGGCCACCCCGACGGTGGGGCCTGGGCCGCGACCGGCTCCGGCGTCGAGCCCGAGGTCGCCGTCTCCGACCGCGAGCACCAGCTCGCCCTGCAGGAGCTGGACTCCGACGACGTGGCCCTGCTGGCCGCCGTCCGTGCGCTCTACGACGAGACCGACCCGGTGCCGGTGGGGCTGGTCGACCGGATCCGGTTCGAGCTGACCCTGGACGCGCTGCACGCCGAGGTGGCCACGCTGACCCAGCTGGACCTCGAGGCGGCCGGCGCCCGCGGGGCCGCCACCGAGGCGGTCCGGACCATCACCTTCACCAGCGAGTCGCTCACGACCATGGTGACCCTGACCGCGCAGGAGGACGGCGCCGTCCGGGTGGACGGCTGGGCCGCCCCGGGGGCCGGGGTCCGGGTGGAGGTCCGGCTGGCCACCGAGACCCGCGAGACCACCGCCGACGAGGACGGCCGCTTCGTCTTCGAGGACCTGCCGTCCGGCCGTACGCGGTTCGCGCTCTACCTGCCCGGTACCGACCCGCCCACCACCGTCGTCAGCCCCACCGTCGAGCTCTGAGTCCGCCTCCGGGTCGCCCAGGCGTCGGCCGGGCGGGCCGCGCCCTCAGCGCAACAGGCCGACCTTGGCGTACACGTCGGCCAGCGTGGCGCTGGCCACCACCCGGGCCCTCTCGGCCCCCGCGGCCAGGATGGCCTCGAGCTCGCTGCGCTCGCCCAGCAGCTGCAGCGTCCGCTCCCGGTAGGGGGTGGCGAACGCCGTGACGGCGTCGGCCACCGCACCCTTGAGGTCCCCGTAGCCCCGGCCGGCGAAGTCGGCGACCAGGGTGTCCACGGGGGTGCCGGTGAGGGCGGCCAGGATCCGGAGCAGGTTGGCCACCCCGGGCTTGCCCTCCTCGTCGTAGAGCACCTCACGACCCGAGTCCGTCACCGCGGACCTGATCTTCTTCACGTTGACCCGGGGCTCGTCGAGCAGCTCGATGATCCCGCTGGGGGCCGAGGAGGACTTGCTCATCTTGGCGCCCGGGTCGGAGAGGTCGAAGATCTTTCCGACCGAGGGGATGATGTGCGGCTCCGGCACGACGAAGGTGGGCCCGAAGCGGTTGTTGAAGCGGAGGTCGAGGTCACGG
>JAOPXW010000269.1 GCA_025964935.1 Friedmanniella sp.
CGGTGCCCGGGTCGTCGAGTCGCTCATGCGGGGCAACCTACGCACCCCCGGCAAACCGTCGCCCGCCCGGCGAGGCCCTACGCCCAGCCCTGCGCCCGCGGGTCCGGGGGCAGCCGAGGGTTGAACAGGTGGGCCACGAGCGCCGTCCAGCCGGTCTGGTGGGTCGCCCCCAGACCCTCGCCGGTGTCGCCGTCGAAGAACTCGCAGAACGTCGGGTGCTCGGCCCACAGCGGGTCGGGGCTCGCCTCGATCCGCTGGCCGTCGCTGGGCCGACGCCCGTCGACGGTCCGGAAGAGGGCCGTCAGACCGGTGTCGATCAGGTCCGCCGCCTCCGAGAGGGTCTTGAGCTGCCCCGAGCCGGTCGGGATCTCGATGGTGAACGTGTCCCCGAAGTGCCGCCCGTAGGTCCGCAGCTTGTCGGCGAGCAGCACGTTGACCGGGAACCAGACCGGCCCGCGCCAGTTGGAGTTGCCGCCGAACATCCCGGTCCGGGACTCCCCCGGCTCGTACTCGATGGAGGCCGTCTGGCCGTTCACCTCGAAGTGCGCCGGCTCGGTGTACGCCTTGGAGAGCGAGCGGATGCCGTACGGGGTGAGGAACTCCGCCGGGTCGAACATCCGCTCCAGAATTCGCCGGAGCTGCTCGGGGGTGACCATGGACAGCAGCGTCCGCTGCTTGCCCGACCCGTCGGACTCGCTCAGCAGGGCCCCGACCAGCTCGGGTCGGCGGCGGTGGAGCCAGTCGAGCCGGTGTGCCACGTCGGGACACTCCGACCACATCCAGCCCGGCACCTCGGTGGCCCCCAGCAACGGCAGCAGCCCGACCATCGAGCGGACCCGCATCGGCTGGGCCCGCCCGTCGGGCTGGACCAGGACGTCGTAGTAGAAGCCGTCCTGCTCGTGCCAGAGCGAGATGTTGCGGGAGCCGAAGGAGGCCATGGCCCGGGCGATGGAGAGGAAGTGCTCCAGGAACTTGGTCGCGGTGTCGTCCCACGCGGAGTCGAACCGGGACAGCTCGAGGGCGATCTTGAACATCTGCTGGGCGTAGAAGGCCATCCAGCTCGTGGCGTCGGACTGCTCGAGCCGGAACCCCGGCGGCAGGGGGGCCGAGCGGTTGAACAGCCCGATGTTGTCCATCCCGAGGAAGCCGCCCTCGAAGATGTTCGAGCCGGCCGAGTCCTGCCGGTTCACCCACCAGGAGAAGTTCAACAGCAGCTTCGTGAAGATCCGGGTCAGGAAGTTGCGGTCGCGGTAGCCGTCGATCCGGTAGACGTGCCAGGCCGCCCAGGCGTGCACCGGTGGGTTGACGTCGCTGAAGTCCCACTCGTACGCCGGCAGCTGGCCGTTGGGGTGCATGGCCCACTCCCGGCACATCAGAAGGAGCTGCTCCTTGGCGAACTCGGGGTCGACGTGGGCCAGCGGGATGGCGTGGAACGCGAGGTCCCAGGCCGCGAACCACGGATACTCCCACTCGTCGGGCATCGAGATCACGTCCGCCAGCGACAGGTGCTGCCAGTGCAGGTTGCGAGCCTCGGGCCACTTCCGCGACCCCGGCGGCGGGGTGCTGGCCGGGTCGCCGTCCAGCCACTGCTCGACGTCGTAGCGGTAGAGCTGCTTGCCCCACAGCAGGCCCGCGTACGCCCGCCGCGAGACGTGCCGTGCCTCGTCGTCGACCGCCGGGTCGATCACCACGTCGTAGAACTCGTCCGCCTCGGCCTTGCGCCGGACCAGCGTCTGGTCGTAGTCGGGTCCGAAGCTGCGTCCCTCGGCCGGGGTCTGGCTGAGCCGGAGGCGTACCGACACGCTCTCCCCCGGCGGCACCTCGGCGAACCGGTACCTGAACCCGACCTTGGTGCCGCCGCGCCGGTCGGTGACCGCGTCCCTGGCCTGGTGGACGACGTGGTCGTTGATGCCGTCCTTGGTGTAGCGGTGGGCGTTCATCCCGTTGCCGAACAGCTTGATGGTGTTGGTCTCGTTCTCGCAGAACATCACCTCCGGCGCGCCCTCGGCCGACAGGTAGTAGTCGCCCACCTGCCCGTGCTTGACCGACACCGCGACCTCGGCGGACCCGGTCGGCAGACTGACCGGCATGATCGGCGTGCGCCGGTCGTCCCGCCCCCAGCCCCAGGTGTTGCGCAGCCACATCTGGGGGATGATCTCCAGCGGCGCCGGGTCGGGACCGTGGTTGGTGGCCGTGACGGTCATCACCAGGTCGTCGGGGGACGCCTTGGCGTAGGTGACCAGCACGTCGAAGAAGCGGTTCTCGGCCAGGATGCCGGTGTCGGCCAGCTCGTACTCCCGCTCGTCGCGGCCGCGGCGGGCGTTCTCGGCCCGGAGCTGCGCGTACGGGTACTCGCGCTGGGGGTAGCGGTAGAGCCACTGCATCCAGCTGTGGGTGGGGGTGCAGTCGAGCGCCCACCAGTGCTCCTTGACGTCCTCCCCGTGGTTGCCCTCCTCGTTGGTCAGCCCGAAGAGGCGCTCCTTGAGGATCGGGTCGTGGGTGTTCCACAGCGCCAGCCCGAGGTTGACGAAGCCGTAGCGGTCGCAGATCGCCCCCAGACCGTCCTCGCCCCAGCGGTAGGCCCGGGAGACGGCGTGGTCGAAGGGGAACGAGCTCCAGGCGTCACCGTTGGGTGAGTAGTCCTCCCGGACGGTGCCCCACTGCCGCCCGGAGACGTAGGGACCCCACTGCCGCCAGGCGCCGGTGGGGCCTTCGGTCTCGGCCAGTCGGCGGTGCTCCGCGCTCCGGGGGTCGCCGATCGGGTCCGCACCTGCCGCTGTCACACGCACAGTGTGCCGGTCCGGCGTTTCCGCCCCGTTACCTCGCCAGCCTGCGGGCAGCCACCCCCGCCCCGGCCGGCAGACCGGCCGGTCGGGGCGGCCGTCGGCTCAGTCGGTGCCCGCCTCCATGGCCGCCCGGTCCAGGCTGGCCGGGTCGCCGGCGGAGTCCCCGTCCGGGGCCGGGACGCCGCCGATCGCGCCGGGCTCGAGGTGGGCGACCAGGCCGGTCCCCGCCGGCAGCGGGCCGCGCGAGGCGTACAGCTCGAGCTTGGACCGGGTGTCGGCGATGTCCAGGTTGCGCATGGTCAGCTGGCCGATCCGGTCCGTCGGGCCGAAGGCCGCGCCGTGGGTCCGCTCCATCGACAGCCGCTCGGGGTGGTAGCTCAGCCGGGGCCCGGTGGTGTCGAGGACCGTGTAGTCCTGCCCGCGCCGCAGCCGCAGCGTCACCTCACCGGTGACGGCCCCACCCACCCAGCGCTGCAGGCTCTCCCGCAGCATCAGGGCCTGCGGGTCGAACCAGCGGCCCTCGTACAGCAGCCGGCCCAGCCGACGGCCCTCGTTGTGGTAGGCCGCGATGGTGTCCTCGTTGTGGATGGCATTGACCAGCCGCTCGTACGCGATGGCCAGCAGCGCCATCCCGGGCGCCTCGTAGACGCCGCGGCTCTTGGCCTCGATGATGCGGTTCTCGATCTGGTCCGACATGCCCAGCCCGTGCCGGCCGCCGATCGTGTTGGCCGCCATCACCAGGTCGACGTCGGAGCCGAAGGTGGCCCCGTTGATCGCGACCGGGTGGCCGCCCTCGAAGCTGACCCGGACCTCCTCGGTCTCGATGGCGACCTCGGGGTCCCAGAACGCGACGCCCATGATCGGGCTGACCAGCTCGAGGGAGACGTCGAGGTGCTCCAGCCGCTTGGCCTCGTGCGTCGCGCCCCAGATGTTGGCGTCGGTGGAGTAGGCCTTCTCGACCGAGTCGCGGTAGGGCAGGCCGTGCTCGACCAGCCACTCCGACATCTCGGTCCGGCCGCCGAGCTGCTCCACGAAGTGCTCGTCCAGCCACGGCTTGTAGATGCGCAGCCCGGGGTTGGCCAGCAGGCCGTAGCGGTAGAACCGCTCGATGTCGTTGCCCTTGAAGGTCGACCCGTCACCCCAGATGGA
>JAOPXW010000077.1 GCA_025964935.1 Friedmanniella sp.
AGGCCCATGACGCCGAGACCCGGGATCGCGACGTTCCACGACCAGGTCGTGCCGCCGATGTGCGACTCCCAGTTCGGCATGATCCGGATGGCGCCCTCGACGAAGCCCATGTACCAGTCGGGCTGCGAGCCCGCCGTGACCTCGGCCGGGTTGTAGGGGCCGTACGTCCAGATCGGGTTGATCTGCATCAGCCCGCCCATGAGGACCAGCACGCCGAAGACGATGAAGAAGAAGCCACCGGCCTTCGCCATGTAGACCGGGAAGATCGGGTAGCCGACCACGTTGGTCTCGTTGCGGCCCGGGCCGGGGAACTGGGTGTGCTTCAGGTAGACGACCAGCGCGAGGTGGGCCGCGATGAGGCCCAGGATGACCGCCGGCAGCAGCAGGATGTGGACCATGTAGAGGCGGGCCACGATGATGTCGCCGGGGAACTCGCCGCCGAAGACGAAGAACTCGGCCCAGGTGCCGATGAGCGGGATGGCCCGCACCAGGCCGTCGACGAAGCGGAGGCCCGTGCCGGACAGCAGGTCGTCCGGCAGGGAGTAGCCCGCGAAGCCCTCGATGAGGCCGGTCAGGATGAGGCCGACACCCAGCAGGTAGTTGAGCTCGCGCGGCTTGCGGAACGCACCCGTGAAGAACACCCGGAGCATGTGCGCGAGCATCGCGGCGAGGAAGAGCATCGCCGACCAGTGGTGGATCTGACGGACCAGGAGCCCGCCGCGGATGTCGAAGGACAGCTGCAGCGACGACTCGTAGCTCTGCGACATGGTGAGCCCGCGGAGCAGCTGGTAGGTGCCGTCGTACTCGACCTCGGCCATCGACGGCTTGTACCAGATGGTCAGGAAGACCCCGGTCAGCAGCAGGACGACGAAGGAGTAGAGCGCGACCTCACCCAGCAGGAACGACCAGTGGTCGGGGAACACCTTGCGGATGAAGGGACGGCTCAGCTTCGCGACGCCGAGACGTTGGTCGAGGTAGTCGGCCGGGCCGGCGGCCAGCTTGAAGACCGGCCCCAGCTCCTGCTTGGGGGTCGCCGCCTGGACGGCCGGAGCGTCGGAAACTGTGGCTGCTGGACGAGCCATCAGTTGTCCCCTTCCTTGAAGTCATCGCGTGAGTCCCGCTCGAAGTAGCTCGGGCCGACCGGGACGGTGAAACCACTGCGCGCGACGAGGTAGCCCTCGGCGTCCACGGTGATGGGCAGCTGCGGCAGCGCACGCGCCGCCGGGCCGAAGATGACCAGCCCTGAGTTGCCGAGGTCGAAGGTCGACTGGTGGCAGGGGCAGAGCAGGTGGTGCGTCTGCTGCTCCCACAGGCTGATGGGGCAGCCGACGTGGGTGCAGATCTTCGAGTAGCAGAGGATCCCGCCGACCTGCCACTCCTGGCGCGAGGCCGGGATCCGGATGGTCCGGGGGTCCATCCGCACGATGATGATCGAGGACTTGGCCTTGGCCTGCTGGAGCTCCGTGCCCTCGAGCTCCTTGAGGTTCTCGGGCTGGCCGTTGACCAGCTGCCCGATCTCCAGGTCGGAGGCCTTGATCGGCACGTAGGTGACGTCGTTGACGAGCCGGACACCCTCGTGCCAGATCGTCGTCTCGATGGTGGCGGCCCGGCGCTTCTTGGTGGGCCACGGGCCGAGGTCGGCGAAGCTCACGATGAGCGGGATGCCCATGGCGGCCAGCGCACCGATGAGGCTGCGACCCAGCACCTTGCGGCGCGTGATCTTGGACTCCTCGGTGCCCTTCTGCAGCTCGGTGACGACGTACTCGCGGTCGTCCCGGTCGGAGGTGGCGCTGTGCCGGTAGTCGACCATCTCGTGGTCGTCCATCAGCTGGCGCGCCCACTGGACCGCGCCGATGCCGATCAGCAGCAGGGCCAGGCCCGCGGTGGTGCCCAGCAGCAGGTGCTGGAGGTCGACGTGCAGGAAGCCGAAGTCGACGTACGCCGTCTTGGGGACCGCGAAGTAGGCGACCGCGAACCCGATGGCCAGCACCGGCACGAGGGCGAACATCGTCGCCACCTGCCGGGTGGCGCGGTCGGCGGCGGCCTCGTCGACGTCGGTCAGCCGGGGCAGGTGCTCCGGGTGGCCGGGGTCGGCGACCGGGTACTGCGACTCGGGGTTCGCGACCGCGAGGTCGGTGTGGCCGTCGCCGGCCGATGCGCTGCGTTCGAGATCGGTCACTTCGCCTTGACTCCCTTGGACGCGATCCACACCGCGAAGACGATCAGACCACCGATGCCGATGATCCAGGCCCACAGGCCCTCGCTCACCGGGCCGAGCCCGCCGAGGTCGAGGCCGCCCTGGTTGGGGCGGGAGTGCAGGTCGTTGAGGTAGGCGATGATCGCCTTCTTGTCCTCCGGACGGAGGACGTCGTCGTTGAAGACCGGCATCTGCTGCGGGCCGGTCACCATGGCCTCGTAGATGTGGATGTTCTTCGAGTCCATGAGCGAGGGGGCGTACTTGCCGCCGGGCAGCGCGCCGCCCCCACCCTCGAAGTTGTGGCAGGCCGAGCAGTTGGTGCGGAAGAGCTCACCGCCACGGGCGATGTCCTCCTGGCTGACGCCGGCGGTGTCGTACTGCTCCGGGGCCGGGATCGCCGGGCCCGGGCCGAGGGTCGCGACGTACGCCGCGAGGGCGGCGATCTCGGCCTCGTTGAAGCGCACGGGGTGCTTGGGGGCCTGGACCTCGGACTTGGCCAGCGGCATGCGGCCGGTGCCCACCTGGAACTCGACGGAGGCGGCGCCGACACCGGCCAGGGGCGGGCCCTGGATGGTGCTGGTGACCTGGCCCTCGCCGTTCAGGCCGTGGCAGGAGGCGCACTG
>JAOPXW010000088.1 GCA_025964935.1 Friedmanniella sp.
GCGGTCGGCGTCAGAGCAGCGGGCGCAGCGGGGTCAGGACGGTCTCGGAGAATTTGACCATGGCGTGCCGACGCTGCCAGTCCGGCCAGGTCAGCTCGATGGTGTTGGAGGAGTCGACCGCGAAGATGTGCTCCATCTGGCGGGCGACGTCGGCGTTGAAGACCTCCATGTTGATCTCGTAGTTGCCGTTCAGGCTCAGCCGGTCGATGTTGGCCGTGCCGATGGTGCTCCACTGCCCGTCGATGGTCGCGGTCTTGGCGTGCACCATCGCGCCCTGGAAGAGCAGCAGCCGGACCCCGGCCCGCAACAGGTGGCCGTAGTAGCCCCGCGACAGCCAGTCGGCCACGATGTGGTTGGACTCGGCCGGCACGATGATGCGGACGTCGACCCCGCGGCGGGCCGCCCGGACCAGCGCACTGAGCATGTCCTCGTCGGGGATCAGGTACGCGTGGGTCAGGTAGACGTGGTGCGAGGCCCGGTCGATGGCGTCGAGGTACATGCCCCGGATCGGGTAGACCATGTTCCGCGGGGTGTTGCGGTGGATCCGGATCTCGGAGTGCCAGGTGCGGCCCCCGAAGTCGGGGAGCGCGGCCCGCCGACGACCGGAGAACAGGTTCCAGTAGTCGATGAACGCGTTCTGCACGTCCCACACGATGTCCCCGGTCAGCCGCGCGTGGGTGTCCCGCCAGTCGGTGGCGTACAGGCTGCCGATGTTGTAGCCGCCCAGGAAGGCGACCACGTCGTCCACGACCAGCACCTTGCGGTGGTCGCGGCCGCTGTTGCGCGGGAAGCGGAAGCCGGAGGCGATCAGCGGGTGCCGCCGGACGGCGATGTTGGCCGGGAACTGGAAGAAGCTCCGCGGCACGACCAGGTTGGCGAACTGGTCGAAGACGACATACACCTTGACGCCGCGGTCGGCCGCCTCGACCAGGGCGTCCTTGAACGCCTGACCGACGGCGTCGCTCTTCCAGATGAAGGTCTCGAAGAAGATCCGCGAGCGGGCCTGCCGGATGGCGTCCAGCATGTCGCGGTACAGGTCCTCGCCGTAGGTGTAGACGGTGACCTCCGAGCTGCCCGCGGTGACCGAGCGCGGGGGGACCCGGGGGAAGACGGCGGGCTTGCGGTGACGCTTACGGCGGTAGTCGACGGCCAGCAGCGCCAGCAGCGTCGCACCCTGGACGGCGGCGGCCGCGCCGACCGTGCGCCGCAGGATGGTCCGCACCCGAATGCGTCTGAGCCACATGCGTCTAATTTACGCTCGCGACCCACCTCGGCGGACCCGTACCGTCCGGTTGGCCGGGGCCCGGCCGCCGAGCGTCACGGGCGGCGATGTCAGCCGGGGCGTTTAGGGTTGGAGGGTCATGAGCAGCCCATCCCACCTCGACCAGACCGGAACCGCGACCGACACGGGGCCCGACCTCTTCTCCGACGCGGTCCGGCCCGCCGCCCGGCCCCCGCGGCCCGCCCGGCTGACCGCCGAGCAGCTGCTGCAGGGCCTCAACCCGCCGCAGCGGGAGGCCGTCCTGCACGAGGGCGGCCCGGTCCTGGTCGTGGCCGGGGCCGGCTCGGGCAAGACGCGGGTGCTGACCCGCCGGATCGCCTACCTGGTCGCCGAGCGGCACGCCCACCCCGGCTCGATCCTGGCCATCACCTTCACCAACAAGGCGGCCGCCGAGATGCGCGGCCGGGTGATGGACCTGGTCGGCAACCGGGCCAAGCTGATGTGGGTCTCGACCTTCCACTCCGCGTGCGTGCGCATCCTGCGGTCCGAGATCGCGCGGTTCGGCATCTCGCGGACCTTCTCGATCTACGACGACGCGGACTCCAAGCGGCTGATGTCGCTGGTCGCGCACGACCTGGAGCTGGACGCCAAGCGGTTCCCCGTACGGGCGATCATGACCTGGGTGTCGAACTGCAAGAACGAGCTGGTCGACCACGAGTCGGCCCGGGCGAAGGCCGCGAACGCGCAGGAGGAGACCTACGCCGAGGCGTACCGGGAGTACCAGCGGCGACTGGTCGCGGCGAACGCCCTCGACTTCGACGACCTGATCATGACCACCGTGCACCTGCTGCAGGCGTTCCCCGAGCTGCGGGAGGCCTACCGCCGCCGGTTCCGGCACGTGCTGGTCGACGAGTACCAGGACACCAACCACGCCCAGTACGCGCTGATCCGCGAGCTGTGCTCGGCCGAGGTCGACGGCGCCCCGCACGGGGTGATGGTCGAGGCCCCGGAGCTGATGGTGGTCGGGGACTCCGACCAGTCCATCTACGCCTTCCGCGGCGCGACCATCCGCAACATCAACGACTTCGAGTCCGACTTCCCCGGGGCCCGGACGATCATGCTGGAGCAGAACTACAGGTCGACCCAGACCATCCTCAACGCGGCCAACGCCGTGATCGTGCAGAACGAGGGCCGGCTGCCCAAGAACCTCTGGTCCGACGCCGGCGACGGCGACCAGATCGTGGGCTACGTCGCCGACACCGAGCACGACGAGGCCCAGTTCGTGGCCGCCGAGATCGTCCGGCTGGCCGAGGCCGGGCACACCCGCTACGCCGACTCGGCGGTGTTCTACCGCACCAACGCCCAGTCGCGGGCCTTCGAGGAGGTCTTCATCCGGGTGGGCCTGCCCTACAAGGTGGTGGGCGGCGTCCGGTTCTACGAGCGCCGCGAGGTGCGGGACGCCATCGCCTACCTGCGGGCCGTCAACAACCGCACCGACGACGTGTCGCTGCGCCGGATCCTGAACGTGCCCAAGCGGGGGATCGGGGACCGCGCCGAGGCGGCGGTCGCGGACCTGGCCGCCCGGGCGGGGATCAGCTTCGGCGACGCCCTGCAGCGCGTCGACGAGATCCCCGGGCTCGCCACCCGCTCGGCCAACCAGCTCCGCCAGTTCGCGGAGTTCCTGGCCCGGCACGAGGCGATGGTGGCCGCCGGTGACCCGGCGGACCTGATCCTGGCGAGCGTGCTGGAGCACTCGGGCTACCTGGCCGAGCTGCAGACCTCGGTCGACCCGCAGGACCAGACCCGGCTGGAGAACCTGGTCGAGCTGCTGACCGTGGCCCGGGAGTTCGTGAGCGGGGTGGCCACCCTGGGGGCCGAGGACCTGGACGCCGACGAGCTGGGGGTGCTGGACGTGCCCGGCCCCACCGCGCTGGTCGGCCTGACCGCGGTGGGCGAGGTGCTGGACCCCGAGGCCGACCTGGCCGCCGGGGCGGCCGAGCCGGACCCCTCGCTGGGGGCCTTCCTGGAGCGGGTCGCCCTGGTCGCCGACTCCGACCAGATCCCGACCGCGGGGGGTGCCGACGCCGGGGTGGTGACCCTGATGACCCTGCACACCGCGAAGGGGCTGGAGTTCGACACCGTGTTCCTGACCGGCTGCGAGGACGGGGTGTTCCCGCACCAGCGGGCCCTGTCGGACGCGTCCGAGCTGGCCGAGGAGCGGCGGCTGGCCTACGTCGGGATCACCCGGGCGCGGCAGCGTCTCTACCTCTCCCGGGCGATCGTCCGGGCGGCCTGGGGCACCCCGCAGCATAACCCGCCCAGCAGATTCCTGAACGAGGTCCCCGACCGCCTGGTCGACTGGCGGCGTACGGAGCGGGCGGTGACCAGCTGGCGCAACACCTCGGCCACGGCCGGCTCGGACCGCGCCTACCGCCAGCAGGTCAGCTTCGGGGCGGGCAAGACCAAGGTGCGGGAGGTGCCGGTGCTGGCCGCCGGGGACCGGGTGCTGCACAGCGCCTTCGGCCTGGGCAAGGTCGTCGCGACCTCCGGCGCGGGTGACGAGGCCAAGGCCGACGTCGACTTCGGGTCGTCCGGTCTGAAGCGGCTCGCGCTCCGCTACGCCCCGATCGAGAAGCTCTAGCCCCGACCGAGGGCCCGCCGCAGCCGAGCGCCCAGTCCCCGGCCCGGCTCTGGGGCGGGGGACGCGGGCTCTGGCTCGGGCTCCGGGGCGGGCTGACCCTCGCGCCAGCTGGCCAGGGTGACCACCTCGAGCTGCAGCTTGAGGTCCTCGCCCCACACGGGGCGGACGGCGAGGTCCGCGCCCGCGCAGACCGTCCAGGCCGACAGGGTGGCCCGGACGGCCTTGGGCACCACGATCCGCCGGCGGCGGTTCAACCCGAGCAGCTGGCCCGAGAACCACACGGTGTAGAGCCCCGGGGCCAGCGGGTGGCCGTCGGCCGCGGTCGCGGGGTCGACCACCAGCCGGCCCTGCACCACCGCCTGGTGGTCGCCCGACGGGTCGTGGGGGTCGGCCGGGACCAGCTGGGCCGCCAGGCTGCCGGCGGGGTACCACCACAGGTGCCGCTCGGCGTCCTCCAGCTGCAGCTCGACGCTGCCGCCGGCCAGCGGGTCGGGCACCGCGTACGGGTCCACCCCGGTCAGGTCCTCGGTCAGCCGGTGGTCCAGGACCCAGCCCCCGGCGGGGCCGGGGTGCAGGCGTACGGGGTCGCCGTCGGCGGTGGTGAGCCGGAAGTCGAGGCTGATCTGGAGCGCGCCGCCCTCGGCGATGCGGAGCCCGCGTCGCTGGATCACCGGCTTGAGGGCCGCCAGCCGGGTGACGAAGCGGCGGGTGCCCTCGAGGTCGCCGCCGCGGACGAGCTGGGCCCGGAGCCGGGGGAGGGCGGGGAGTCGGTCGTCGATGGAGTCGGGGACGGCCTCCCGGGCCACGGCGCTGAGCAGCTCGAACGCCTCCGGCCAGGTGTCGTCGCCGCGGGTCACCACGTTCTCCCGGACCCGGCTGAGGGTCTCGACCCGGTAGAGCCGCTCCAGCAGCAGGTCACGCTGAGCGGCGGGCTGCGGCGTCTCCAGCACGGTGGCGATGATCACGCGCAGCCGCTGGTAGTGGTCGGCCAGGTCGAACGCGGCGGTGCTGTTGTTGCCCCCGTCGTCGCGGCGGTGCCACCAGTAGCAGGGATAGTCGGCCACGACCGACAGCCGCGGGTCGTGGCTGTAGGCCCGGACGACGAAGAGCAGGTCCTCCATCCGCCAGTACCCCTCGGGGAACCAGACGTCGTGCTCGCGCAGGAAGGCCCGCCGGAACATCTTGTGACCGGTCAGGGTCTCGACGGCGGCCGGCACGTCGACCAGGCGGCCACCGGCGACCGAGCGGCGGAAGGCCGGGTTGGGACCGGCCATGCCCCCGCCGAGCTTGCCGAGCACGATGTCGGAGTCGTTCGCCTCGGCCACCGCGAGCAGCCGCTCCAGCGCCTCGGGGGCCAGCTCGTCGTCCTGGTCGACGAACTGCACGTAGTCGGCCTCGGAGAGACGGAGGCCGACGTTGCGGGGCTTACCGGGCCAGCCGGAGTTCTCCTGGCTCACCACCCGGACGTGCGGGTGGTCCGCCGCCAGCCGGTGCAGCCGCAGCAGCGAGTCGTCGGTCGACCCGTCGTCGACGTAGATGACCTCGTACGCCGTGCTCGGCAGGCTCTGCTCGAGCAGGGAGGGTGCGCAGCGCTCCAGGTACTCCCCGCCGTTGTAGACCGGGACGATGACGCTGACGCGCGGCACGGCCGGGATCAGGGGTGCAGGCCGTGGGCGGCGAACCAGGTCACGGGGTTCACGGCGGAGTAGACGTCACCGGGGGTGACACCGGAGGGGTAGATCTCGAAGTGCACGTGGGGCCCGAAGGTCCGACCGGTCATGCCGATGGCCCCGACGAGCTGGCACGCCGACACGGTCTGGCCGACGCTGACCGAGACGGTCGACATGTGCGCCATCAGGGACTGGGTGCCGTCGGAGTAGCGGATGGTCACGTAGTTGCCCGCCCAGCCGCTGGCGGGGCCGCCGCCGGCGTTGGTGACCACACCGGAGGCCGGTGCGTGCAGCGGGGTGCCGACGGGGGCGGCGAAGTCGAAGCCGGTGTGGTAGCGGGCCCAGGAGCCGACCTGACCGAACCGGGCGGCGATGCTGTAGCCGCCGGTGACCGGGAGGCAGTCCTTGCCCGAGCTGGCCGCGGGGGCCGCTGCGGAGGTGCCGGTCGAGGCCGCCTTCTTGGCGGTGGCCCTCTGCGCCGTCGCCTTGCCGTCGGCGATCTTGGTCGCCTCGGCCCGGGTGGCGGCGGACGCGGACTTGAGGGCCTTGGCCCGAGCGGCGGCGGCCTTGCTCTTCGCGGCCTGGGCGACAGCCTCGTCGGTCTTGTTCAGCTCCTCGGCGCGCTGGTCGGCCAGGCTCTTGAGCTTGGCCGGGTCCAGGGCGGCGCGGGCGGAGCTGCGGCTGGTGGAGGCGCTGTCGCGGCTCGCGGTGACGCTGGACGCGGCACCGGGGTTCGCGCTGGTCTCCTGGGCCGCGCCGGTCAGCACGACCGACCCGGCGATGCCGAGACCCAGGAGGGACACGGCGAGCGCGGCGACTCCGTGCTGGAGCCACCCCTTCTTGTCCTGCTTGATGTCCTCGATCAGCGCGCGGCGCGCAAGCGCGCTCTGCGGCGTTGATGGGTTCGGCACTCAGAGTCTCCTCGTACGGCGGCGGGAAATGTCCTGCCCCCTGCCACGATGAGGTTGGTGATCCTGTGGCGTCAGCGGCCCGTCTTCCGGTTACAAGACGGTGGACTTCTGTCCAAAACCATAACGGATCAATAACGGGGCACAAAAACGAGCGCGACCACCTGGGGAAGTGGTATTGGACAACCGCGGGTTTACGGTGTAAACGTCAGCGGGTCTGAACCCCGTTGGCCGCGAGCCACGGCTGCGGGTCGACCGCACGGTAGACGTCGCCGAACTGGACGCCGACCGGGTAGAGCTCGAAGTGCAGGTGGGCACCGAAGGCCCGGCCGGTCTGACCGACGTAGCCGATCACCTGGCCGGCCTGCACGACCTGTCCGCTCGTGGCGGCCATGGCGGACATGTGCGAGTACATGGTGGTCATGCCGTCGGCGTGCCGGACCGCCACGTGGTTCCCGGCCCAGTCCCCGGAGTTGCCGGCGTAGACCACGGTCCCCGCCTTGACCGCCCGGATCGGCGTGCCCTGGCCGGCCCGGAAGTCCAGCCCGGTGTGATAGGTCGCCCACAGCCCGCGCTGCCCGAAGTGCGCGCCGATGACCGCACCCGGGACCGGCGACACGCCGCCACCCGAGCCCGGCACCACCACGGGCGGGGCGACCGGGGCCGGGGCCGGGGCGTTGCTGGCCCCGGGGGTCCCGGGGGTCCCGGTGGTGCTGGTGCTGGTGGTGTTCAGGGCCGCGGCCTCGGCGGCCTTCTTCTCGGCGGCGACCCGCTCGGCGATGGCCCGGTCGAGAGCCTCCTGCGCGATCCGGCTGGCCTCGGCCTGCTGGGCGAGGCGGGCCTTCGCGAGGCTGGCGGAACGGGCGTCCGCTGCGGCCTCGTGGGCCGCCCGGGCGGTCGCCTCGGCGGCCTTGGCCAGCTCCTCGCGGCGCTGTGCCGCCCGCTCCCGGACCACCGCGGCCGCCAGGGCGCGGTCGGCCTCGCTGACCGGCCCGGTCACCGACCGGGGCTGGTCGAAGGAGCTGAGGGCGGGGTCCTCGGTCGGGGCGGGGGTCGGGGCGGGGCGTCCGGATGTCCTCGGCGTCCCCGGGAGCGCGACGCCCGTCGGGGTCACACCGGTCGGGACCTGGGCGCTGCTGGGCGCGGCCAGGGAGCCGGCCAGCCCGAGACCCAGGCCGGAGACGGCGAGGGCCACGACGGCGTGCGAGAGCCAGGTCCGAGCGCCGGTGCGCGGCGCGGGGTCGGGCGCGACCCGGAACCGGGTCGTCCGCTGGGCTCCCACCTGAAGAACTCCCTTGCTGAGCTGATGACGGGGATCACCGCCACCGAAGCTCCGGTGGACAGCACTCCCCACGACGAACCCTGGCCACCGCCGTCTTGGCCGGTCGCCGGTGGTCCGGTCACGCATCCAGGAGGGGAAGGCAACCTAGATGATGCATCGGCCGCCCCGGTGCTCGACCGGCGTGGCAGACCTGCCTGAGTCTAGTGCCGTCCGGCCGGCTCCGAGAGGGCCTCGGGTCAAGTTCTTCCCCGCAGCCTCAAGATCTGGTCAGGACGGCAGCACGGCCTCGTCGCGGTCCCGCAGCGTGGCGGCGATCTCGAACGCGATCCGACGGTTGTGGGGCATCGACAGGTGGCCGACCCCCCGTACGGCGACGTTGCGGACCTGCAGGTCCGGATGGTCGATCCGGGCGTTGCGGCTGGGGACGACGAGATGGTCCAGGTCGCTGTGGAAGGCCACGAAGCGGGTCCGGCAGTCCGGGGCGGGCTCGGCCAGCTCCTGGATCACCGGTGACCGGGGGGTGAGCTGCGCGATCAGCGGGAGCACCCGGGCGGCCCGGGCCAGCTCGGTGCCGTGGTGCGGCGTGCCGAGGGTGACGAGGGTGTGGACGTGGGCGTCCCCGCCCAGCCGCTGCACGTAGTAGCGGGCGATCAGGCCGCCGAGGCTGTGACCCACCACGTGCACCCGCTCGTAGCCGCTGTCGGCGGCCAGCTTCTCGATGGCGTCGCCCAGCCTCCGGGCCGTCCGCGGGATGTCGCTGGTCAGCAGTCCGTAGTCGTACGAGGCGACCGTCGCGAAGCCGCGTCGGCGGAGCGCGTGCTCCATCACGGTGAAGATGGAGTGGTTGTCGATGATGCCGTGCACGAGCAGGATCGGGGTCGCCGCGGAGTCCACGTCGTGGTGCAGCAGTCCCCGCTGCTGCGGGCTGAGGCCGTCCAGGTCGTGCCGCGTACGGGTTCCGGGCCGCTCAGCCGGGCGCAGGCCCAGCGGGTACATGGCGAGGTGGGCGGCGGCCCAGCCGACCTCGCGGGCCAGACCCGTGGCCGTCCGGGGCACCGTGAGGGCCAGGCGGGGGAGGGTGCCGGCCAGGACCCGGGACACCCCGCCGACGGCGGAGCTCTGCACACCTGCAGGCTACCGGGCGGGCCAAGACGGGCGGGTCTACGCTGACCCCCGTGGACTCCGAAGCCCCGCGCCTGCGCGTCGTCGTGGCCAAGCCCGGTCTGGACGGACACGACCGGGGGGCCAAGGTGGTCGCGCGCGCGCTGCGCGACGCCGGGATGGAGGTCATCTACACCGGCCTGCACCAGACCCCAGAGCAGATCGTGGCCACGGCGGTGGCCGAGGACGCCGACGCGATCGGCCTCTCGGTGCTGTCGGGTGCCCACCTGACCCTGTTCGCCCGGGTCGTGGACCTGCTGCAGGCGGCGGGAGCCGGTGACGTCGTGGTGTTCGGGGGCGGCATCATCCCCGAGGCCGACCGGGCGGAGCTGGCCGCCCTCGGCGTCCGACAGGTCTTCACCCCCGGAGCGACGATGGCCGACATCGTGTCCTGGGTGCGGGCCAACGTGGGTCACCGCACCGAGTTCTGAGCCGCCGGCGGCCTTCCGCCGGTGTTCATCGGCACCCACCGCGCTCGCTGGTGCGGGGCCCGACCACTAGGCTCGTCCAAGGTCTGTCAGGGGCGTCACGCTGACCGAGGTCGTCCGCACGGTGCCTCGGGCCCCACCCAACGCAAACGGCGAGCTGCGATGCGGCGCACTCGCAGCCAGGAGGCACACGTGGATCTGTACGAGTACCAGGCCCGAGACATGTTCGAGGCTCATGGGGTGCCGGTGCTGCAAGGCATCACCGCCACCACCCCGGCGGAGGCCAAGGCCGCGGCCGAGAAGATCGGCTCCCCGGTCGTGGTGGTCAAGGCCCAGGTCAAGACCGGCGGACGCGGCAAGGCGGGCGGGGTCAAGATCGCGCGCAGCCCCGAGGAGGCCGCCGCCCGCGCCGAGGAGATCCTCGGGCTCGACATCAAGGGCCACGTCGTGCAGACCGTGATGGTCGCCGAGGGGGCCGACATCGCCGAGGAGTACTACTTCTCGCTGCTGCTGGACCGCGCCAACCGGCGCTACCTGGCGATGTGCTCCCGCGAGGGCGGCATGGAGATCGAGCAGCTGGCCGTGGAGCGCCCCGAGGCGCTCGCCCGGGTGCCGGTCGACCCCAACGTCGGCATCGACCAGGCGAAGGCGGACGAGATCGTCGCCACGGCCGGGTTCGAGGGTGCCGACGCGGTCGAGATCGCCCGCGTGATCCAGCTGCTCGGCAAGGTCTACCAGGGCGAGGACGCCACGCTGGTCGAGGTGAACCCCCTGGTCAAGACGGGTGACGGCAAGATCGTCGCCCTTGACGGCAAGGTCACCCTGGACGAGAACGCCGACTTCCGGCACCCCGCCCACGCCGCCCTGGCCGACAAGTCGGCCGAGGACCCGCTGGAGGCCAAGGCGAAGGCCAAGGGCCTGAACTACGTCAAGCTGGACGGCTCGGTCGGCATCATCGGGAACGGCGCCGGTCTCGTGATGAGCACCCTGGACGTCGTCGCGTACGCCGGCGAGGAGTTCCCGGGCCAGCCCAAGCCGGCCAACTTCCTCGACATCGGCGGCGGCGCCAGCGCCGAGGTGATGGCCAACGGGCTGGAGATCATCCTGGGCGACACCCAGGTCAAGAGTGTCTTCGTCAACGTGTTCGGTGGGATCACCGCCTGCGACGCGGTCGCCAACGGGATCGTGCAGGCGTTCGAGCTGCTCGCCGGGCGGGGCGAGGCGGTCGACAAGCCGCTCGTCGTCCGGCTGGACGGCAACAACGCCGAGCTGGGCCGCAAGATCCTCGACGACGCCGGCCTCGCCGGTCTCGAACGGGTGGACACGATGGACGGTGCGGCCCGTCGGGCCGCCGAGCTGGCTGCGCGCTGAAGGGAATCTGAACCATGGCAATCTTTCTCAACTCCGACTCCCGGGTCCTCGTCCAGGGCATGACCGGCTCCGAGGGCCGCAAGCACACCGCCCGGATGCTCGCGTCCGGCACCACGATCGTCGGCGGCGTCACGCCGGGCAAGGGCGGTCAGGAGGTCGAGTTCGACTCCGGTCCGATCCCGGTCTTCAACTCCGTGGGTGAGGCGATGGCGGCCACCGGGGCCAACGTCACCGTCATCTTCGTGCCGGCCAAGTTCACCAAGGCCGCCGTGGTGGAGGCCATCGAGGCCAAGATCCCGCTCGCGGTCGTCATCACCGAGGGGGTTCCGGTCAAGGACAGTGCCGAGTTCTTCGCGCTCTCCCAGGGCTCGGCGACCCGGCTGATCGGGCCCAACTGCCCCGGTCTGATCTCGCCCGGACAGGCGAACGCCGGTATCATCCCCGCCGACATCACCAAGGCCGGCCGCGTCGGCCTCGTCTCCAAGTCGGGCACGCTGACCT
>JAOPXW010000137.1 GCA_025964935.1 Friedmanniella sp.
GCTGACCCGCTGGGCCGGGGGCCCGGCCGCCACGGCCCGGACCCGCAGCGGACCCGAGAGCCCGAGCCGGGCGCCGTCGATGACCACCGCCCGGCCGGCCAGGGCCCGGGCCAGCTCGTCTGAGCGCAGGGTGGGGACCAGCCGGTCGGCCGTGGCCGAGCCGGCGACCACCCGCTGCTGCGCGTCGACCACCTGCACGACCTGGGCCCCGGAGACCGGGATGGGGTTCGGCAGCCGGTCGGCGTCCACCAGCGCGGCCACGTCCCGGGCACTGCCGAGGGCCTCGTTGTCCAGGGTCCGGTTGACCGCGTAGGTGAGGGCGCCGTAGAACGCCACCCCGCCCATGGCCAGGGCCGCCGCCACCCCACTCACCCCGATCAGCATCAGCCGGGCGCGCAGGCTCATCCGCCACAGGCGGCTCACCGGCCGCCCACCCGGCTCACGGGACCAGCTTGTAGCCGGCCCCGCGTACGGTGACCAGCCGCTCCCCGCCGATCTTGCGGCGGAGGTAGCCGGCGTAGACCTCGACCGCGTTCGGGGCGACGTCCGCGGCGCTGTCCCAGACGTGGTCCAGGAGCTCGTTCTTGCCGATCACCCGGCCGGCGTTGCGCATCAGGTACTCCAGCAGCACGAACTCCCGCGGTGTCAGCTCGACCGGCCGGCCCTCGACCCGCACCTCGTGGGCGGCGGGGTCGAGGGTGATCCGACCGACGCTCAGCACCGCGGGCCGGGCCACCACGCCGCGGCGGAGCAGCGCCCGGATCCGCGCCAGCAGCACGACGAAGGAGAACGGCTTGGTCAGGTAGTCGTCGGCCCCGTCGTCGAGGGCGTCGGCCTGGTCGTGCTCGCCGTCCTTGGCCGAGAGCATCAGCACCGGGACCCAGTTGTGCTCGGCCCGCAGCCGCCGCACCACCCCGTAGCCCGACAGACCCGGCAGCATCACGTCCAGCACCACGGCGTCGAAGTCACCCGACCGCGCCAGCTGCAGGCCCGCCGTCCCGGTGAGAGCCGACTCGACCACGAACCCCTCCGCGGTCAGCCCACGACGCAGGGCGGCCAGCAGCCGCTCCTCGTCGTCGACCAGCAGCAACCGCATGGGCCCAGCCTGACACGGCACCCGGCGGGGCGGGGTGGGCGCGGCCCGCGGCCGCCCGGGCTCAGCGTTCGCACAGCGGGGGGTACAAGACTTGGGACATGTCCTTCTTCACCTCCAAGCCCGCCCTGCGCTGGTCCGCGCCCCTCGCCGTCCTCGTCGTGGTGGGCGCCTCGGGTCTGGTGGTCGCCACGGCGACCGCCGACAACAAGCTGCCCGAGCGCACCGCCGAGCAGCTCCTGGTCGACCTGCAGCAGGCCAAGGTCGACGGGCTGTCCGGCACCGTCGTGCAGCGCGCCGACCTCGGCATCCCGTCCATCCCGGGCGCGGGCGGCGGCGACAGCTCCCAGCTGACCTCCCTGATCTCGGGCTCGCACACGCTGCGGGTCTGGTACTCCGGCCCCGACAAGGCCCGGATCGCGGTGATGGGCACGCTGGGCGAGTCCGACATCGTGGCCGACGGGTCGGACCTGTGGACCTGGTCGAGCCAGGACAACAAGGCCACCCACCGGAGGCTGCAGGCCGGCCAGCACGCCGACCAGGCCGCGCCGACCGACGCCCCCAAGACTCCGCAGGAGGCCGCGCAACGGGTGCTGTCCCAGGTCGGACCGACGACCGAGGTCAGCACGGCCAGTGACGTCACGGTCGCGGACCGGGCGGCGTACGAGCTGGTCCTGAAGCCGAAGGACGCCCGCTCCAAGGTGAGCGAGGTGACCGTCGCCGTGGACGGCGAGACCCACCTGCCGCTGCGGGTCCAGGTGCTCAGCGGGGACACGGTGGCCTTCGAGGTGGGCTACCAGAGCGTGACGTTCGGACCGCAGGACGCCTCCCGGTTCACCTTCAACCCGCCGCCCGCGGCC
The DNA here is from genome assembly GCA_025964935.1 of Friedmanniella sp. Classification (GTDB taxonomy): domain Bacteria; phylum Actinomycetota; class Actinomycetes; order Propionibacteriales; family Propionibacteriaceae; genus Microlunatus. Next base: position 1,954 of record JAOPXW010000137.1, read on the forward strand.
ACGGTGACCGAGGTCGCCCCGAAGACCCACCAGGCGCCCACCGCAGCGCAGCAGGCCGAGGCCAAGAAGCGGGCCGAGGCCGCCAAGGCCGACAGCACCGTGGTCGGCACCGGCTGGACCTCGGTGGTCGTCAGCAAGCTCCCGGCCGGCTACGCCGACAACGCCCAGGTGGCGGAGTTCGTGAAGCGGCTGCCCGAGACCTCCGGATCCTGGGGCAAGGGCCGGCTGCTGGACGGCACCGTCTTCTCCGCGGTGCTGACCGACGACGGCCGGATCGCGGTCGGCGCGGTGCAGCCCGCTCTGCTGGACGAAGCCCTGGCCAAGTGAGTGTGCTGACCCGGAGCGCCGACGTCGGCTCCCGGACGGAGGAGGCGTCCGCGCCCATCTCCACCCGGGGGCTGACCAAGCGCTTCCGGCACCAGACCGCGGTCGACCACGTCGACCTGGAGGTGCCCGCCGGCGCGGTGTACGGGTTCCTCGGCCCCAACGGCTCGGGCAAGACCACCACCATCCGGATGCTCCTGGGCCTCATCGCCCCGACCTCGGGTGAGGTGACGGTGCTGGGCCGGTCCGTGCCGGAAGGGGCCAACCAGGCCCTGCGGCGGATCGGTGCCCTGGTCGAGGGTCCGGCCTTCCACCCCTACCTGTCCGGCCGGGCCAACCTGGCCCGGCTCGACGCCGCCGACCGCTACAGCGACCCGCGCACCTCCGCCGCCCGGATCGACGCGGCCCTGGACCGGGTCGGGCTGCTGCCGGCCGCGACCAAGCGCTTCCGCGCCTACTCCCTCGGCATGCGGCAGCGGCTCGCCATCGCGAACGCGCTGCTGATGCCGCGCGACCTGCTCATCCTGGACGAGCCCACCAACGGGCTCGACCCCCAGGGCACCCGGGAGGTCCGGCACCTGGTCGGCGACCTGGCCCGCGACGGCGCCACCATCGTGGTGTCGAGCCACCTGCTCGCCGAGGTGGCCCAGATGTGCAGCCACGTCGGCGTCATGTACGAGGGTCGCCTCGTCTCCCAGGGTCCGATCGACGACCTGCAGACCGGCACCGCGCACACGGTCCGGGTGGAGACCACCCAGCCCGCCGACGCGTCCCGGGTGCTCACCGAGCTGGGCCTGGTCGACGTCAGCGCGGTGGGCGACGGGGTCACCGGCACCCTCGGGGCGGTCGCCGTCGTCGGCATCCTCCCCCGGCTCGTGCACGCCGGCGTCCCGGTCACCGGGTTCACCGTCCAACAGCCCAGCCTGGAGGACATCTTCGTCTCGCTCACCGGGGAGGGCTTCGATGTCAGCGGCTGAGGTCCTCCGCCCCGCCGCAGCGCCCAGCCCGCGGGCCCGGGTGTCGACCCGCTTCCTGCGCTCCGAGCTGGCCATCATCTTCGGCCGCCGGCGCAACCTGGCCGGCCTGGCGGTGCTCGCGGTCGTCCCGGTCATCCTGGCCATCGCGGTCCGGGTGTCCTCGCCCGGCCGGGGCGGCGGGCCGGACTTCGTCAGCGCGATCACCGGGAACGGGCTCTTCGTCGCCTTCGCCGCCCTGACCCTGGAGCTGCCGCTGTTCCTGCCGCTCGCCATCGGCGCGATCGCGGGCGACTCGGTGGCCGGCGAGGCCAACCTCGGCACGCTGCGCTACCTCCTGACCATCCCGGCCGGCCGCACCCGGCTGCTGGGAACCAAGTACGCCGCCCTCGTCCTCTTCTCCTTCGTCGCCACCGCGCTGGTCGCCCTGGTCGGGGCCGTGATGGGGCTCGCCCTGTTCGGCGGCGGTCCCATGACGCTGCTGTCGGGGACCCAGACGTCCTTCGTTGACGGGGTGGGTCGGCTCGTCCTGACCGTGCTCTACCTGACCGTGCAGTTCTCGGCCCTCGCCGCCGTCGGGCTTTTCATCTCCACCCTGACCGAGCAGCCGATCGGCGCCACCATCGCGGTGGTCCTGGTCAACGTGATGATGTTCATCCTGGACTCCATCTCGCAGCTGTCCTGGCTGCACCCGTGGCTGCTGACCCACTGGTGGACGATGTTCGGGGACGTGCTGCGCGACCCCATCGCCACCGAGGGGATCGTCCGGGGGCTGCTCACCGCCGCCGTGTACGCGGTGGTCTTCTGGCTGGCCGCCTGGGCCCGGTTCTCCAGCAAGGACATCACCAGCTGAGCGGTGCACCCCGGCCCCGACGCTCGGGCCCGGCCCCGGTCCGCCGGGCCGGGTAGATTGCCCCCTCGTGACCACCGACCCGGACCCGCAGCACTCCCGCGAGCGGACGCACCGCGACGTGGTGTCGTTCGTCCGGCGCAGCACCCGGATGCGACCCAACCAGCGGTCGGCCTGGGAGGCCCACCGGGGCCACCTCGTCCTGGACGTGGACCGGCGCGAGACCAGCACGTCGGTGCACCCGGGGGCCCGGCTGGACCTGGCGACGGCGTACGGCCGGGAGGCCCCGCTGATCGTGGAGATCGGGCCCGGGACCGGTGAGTCCCTGGTGCCGATGGCGGCGGCCCGACCCGACGCCGACCTGCTCGTCTTCGAGGTCTACCAGCCCGCCATCGCCCAGATCCTGGCCGCCGTGGTGCGCGCGGGTCTGACCAACGTCCGGGTGGTCGAGGCGAACGCGGCCGAGGGGCTGGAGCACCTGCTCGAACCCGCGTCGGTCGAGGAGCTGTGGACCTTCTTCCCCGACCCCTGGCCCAAGGCCCGGCACCACAAGCGACGCCTGGTCTCGACCGCCTTCGCCGACCTGGCCGCGCGACGCCTCCGCCCCGGCGGGCTGTGGCGGCTCGCCACCGACTGGGAGGACTACGCGGAGCAGATGCGGTCCGTTCTGGACGCCCACCCGGACTTCGTCAACGAGGCGGGGCAGGGCTACGCGACCCGGTGGGCCGACCGGCCCGTGACCCGGTTCGAGCGGCGGGGGCTGGACCGCGACCGGACCATCCGCGACCTGACCTACCGCCGCGTCCAGAGCCGCGGCCCGGAGTCCGCGTCGGGGTAGATTGACCCCTCGTGCGGTGGCGAGCGGACATCTCCTACGACGGGACCGGGTTCTCCGGGTGGGCGACCCAGCCCGGTCTGCGGACCGTCCAGGAGGAGCTCGAGACCTGGCTGACCCGGATCCTGCGGCTGGAGGAGCCGGCCCGGCTGGTCTGCGCCGGCCGCACCGACAGCGGGGTGCACGCCCGCGGGCAGGTCGTGCACCTGGACCTTCCCGACGACACCCTGACCGACCCCACCAAGCTGCTCCGACGACTGCAGCGGGTGCTGCACACCGACCTGGTGGTCACCGACCTGACCCTGGCCCCCCCGGGCTTCGACGCCCGCTTCAGCGCGGTCTGGCGTCGCTACGTCTACCGGCTGGCCGACGGCGAGCGTCCGCCCGACCCGCTGCTCCGGGCCCAGGTCACGCACTGGCGGCACCGGGTCGACCTGGACACGGTGAACGAGGCCGCCACCACCCTGCTCGGGCTGCGCGACTTCGGTGCGTTCTGCCGGCGGCGGGCCGGCGCCACCACCATCCGTACGCTGCTCGACCTGGTCGGGCACCGCGTCGCGACCGGGCCGGCCGCCGGGGTGATCGAGCTGACCGTCCGGGCCGACGCGTTCTGCCATTCGATGGTGAGGTCCCTGGTCGGGGGTCTGGTGGCGGTGGGCACCGGGCAGCGCGACCGGGACTGGCTGGTCGAGGTCACCCGTCGGGCCGCCCGGGACACCGGGGTCCTGGTGATGCCGGCCCAGGGCCTGACCCTGGAGGAGGTCGGCTATCCCGCCGACGACGAGCTGGCGCACCGCGCGCGCGAGTCCCGCACCCGCAGAGAGCTGAGCCCCACATGAGCGAGCCCGACCCGTCCCCGCACTACTTCAGCCCGACCCCGTCCTCGCCGGAGAACCGCCGGCTCCTGACCATCCCGGCCTGGGGACGGGAGCTGACCCTGACCACGGCCAACGGCGTGTTCTCCGCCGACGCCCTGGACCGCGGCACCGCCGTGCTGCTGCGGGAGTCCGCCGTCCCCACCGGCCGGCCACGGATCCTCGACCTCGGCTGCGGGTACGGGGCGATCGCCCTCGCGCTGGCCGTGCACTGCCCCGGGGCCACCGTCGACGCGGTCGACGTCAACGAGCGGGCCCTGGCCCTCTGCCGGGACAACGCGGTGGGGCTGGGGGTCGCGGACCGGGTCGCCGTGCTGGCCCCGGACGAGGTGCCGGCCGACCGGGCCTACGACCAGATCTGGTCCAACCCCCCCATCCGGATCGGCAAGCCGGCCCTGCACGATCTGCTGCTGCGGTGGCTGCCCCGGCTCGCGCCCGACGGGGTCGCCCGACTGGTCGTGAGCAAGAACCTGGGGGCCGACACCTTGCAGCGATGGCTGGTGGAGCAGGGCTTCCGGTGCAAGCGGGCCGCGACCGACAAGGGTTTCCGGGTGCTGGTCGTGACCCGTTCCCGCGTGGGGTGACGGGACGCTCGGGGGGTCAGGCCCGGCCGGCCCCCCACTCCGACGTGACGCCGGCGGAGGCCCGGAGCTGGGCCAGGCCCTCGCTGATGGTGTGGCTGACCGCGGTCAACGGCAGGGTCAGCCGCTCGGCGACCTGCCGGCGGCTGTAGCCGCACCAGTAGGTCAGCGTGAGGATCTCCTGCTGCTGGGAGCTCAGCGCCGGCCGGCTGGCCACCGGCCGGGCCGTGGCCGGCTGCCCGAGCAGCGCCGGCAGCTCGTTCCAGCTGAGGGTGGCGGCGACCGCGGGCGGCGCGGCTTCGGCGAGGCGCTGGGAGCGGACCTCGCGCACCGCCAACCGGTGGGCGATGCCGATCATCCAGGTGAGCTCGGCGCCCGGTCGGCCCGGGTAGCGCGCGGCCTGTCGCCAGACCTCGAGGTAGACCTCCTGCGTCACCTTCTCGGCCCGGGCGGGCGACCGGAGGATGGCGAGGACCAGGCCGTAGACCCGCGGGCCGGTCTCGTCGTACAGGGCGGCCAGGGCGTCGGGGTGGCCTGCGCCGGCCTGGGCCAGCAGCTCCCCGAGACCGGGGCGGTGGTGGGAGGCGGAGGGAAGGGTGATCGCGTCAGCGCTGACGACACCGTGGTCATGGGAGGCGTCGTCGGAGAGGGACTGCCTCCGTTCCCCGCGCGCGGGGGTCGCAAGAGCGTCAGCTCGGCGGTCCAGCAGGCGTAGGGGAGAGCTTTCGCTCGAGGATCTGGCCATGGGCTTCTTGTCTGTGACCCCGCGTACACGATTACAACGGCCCCCGGCCATAACAAGGGTGCGGCCCGCTCCCGCCCACTGTCAAGACGGGAACCCGCGCGTCAGTCACTTTTTTCGGACACCGCACTGAGGGCCTCCGGCCAGCGGCGGTCCAGGAGCCGGCCGCCCCGGGAGATGCCGAGGCGTACGGCCACCAGACCGTTCGCCGCCCCCACCGGGACGACCAGCCAGCCGAGCCACGGCAGCACCGCCGATCCGAGCGCCACGGCGACCGTCGGGAGCGAGCCCAGCACCGTCGCCGCCAACGTGACCCCCACCGACAGCAGGGCCGGCAGACCCCCGCTGCTGCCCTTCTGGAACGGGTTCGCCCCCGGGGGCGGAGCCGCCCATTGCCAGAGCGCCCCCACCACGCAGCCCGCGCCCAGGCCGACCAGGGCGACGGCGACGCTGAGCCCGACCACGGCGGGCAGCAGCGCCCAGCGGCCGGTGAACCCCACGGCCACGACGGTGAGGACCAGCAGCAGCGGCCCGTACACGGCCACGGCCGACAGCACCCGCCCACGGCGGTCGTCCGCCCCGCTGACCCCGGCCGACACATGGGTCCACAGGGCGGTGCCGTCGAAGGACAGGTCCTGGCCCACGCTGAGGCCGACGAAGAAGGCCAGCAGGACCGGGGTCAGCATCGCCACCCCGCCGCCGCCGGCCGGGTTGACGAGCTGGGTGATCAGGATGGCCAGCGGCGCGATGACGAAGCCGACGGCGCCGGCCAGGTAGCGGGGGTCCCGCCGCCAGTAGCGCAGGGTCCGGGCGGCGATGGCTCCGGAGGGCGAGTCGGGGAACAGCCGGTCCACCCGACCGCGGCCCCCGACCCGCGAGCCCCCGGAGGCCGCCGCCGACACCGAGACCAGCTGCTCGTCCAGGGAGTGCCACCACAGCCGGACCAGGCCCGCCGCCAGGCTCAGGCCCAGCACCAGATGCACGCCCGCAGCCGCCCAGGCACCCCGGGCCACGTCGGCCGGCACCGCCCAGGCCCACCCGAACGGTGTCCAGGCCGCCACGGTGCCGGCCAGGGCCAGCGTGGCCCGGAGCTGCTGGGGATCCGGTCCGAGCACGACGCTGCCCAGGTTGGCCCCGACGGCGAGGATGACGGCGAACAGGGCGAGCAGGACGAACGCGAGGTCGCGGAACCGGCGGGTGGCGAGCAGTCCGGCCAGGGTCGAGGTGGCGGCCCGGGAGAGCAGCACGCAGGTGAGGACCCCGAGGGGGGCGGCCAGCACCGCGACGAGGGTGAGCAGCGGCGTACGGGCCCAGGTCAGCACCAGACCCAGCCCGAGCAGGGCGGTCGCCAACCCGGGCACCCCGACCAGCCCGGCCGCCAGCAGTCCCGGCAGCAGCTCGCGCGACCGTACGGGCAGCAGCGCGAACCGCGCCGGGTCGACCGTCTCGTCCACCCCGAACACCAGCACCGACATCACCAGCCAGCCCAGGCTGAGCAGGGCGAAGGCGACCACGGTCACGTCCCCGGTCAGACCGTCGGAGGCGTACCGGAGCGCGACCAGGCCCGCCAGCCCGACCAGCACCAGCCCGAGCGCGTACGCGACGGCCAGCACCAGCCCGACCGTGCGCCAGACGCTGCGCCGCAGGCTGTTGCGCAGCAGGGTCAGCTTCAGTCGGACGAGGAGCGCAACCACGTGAGCGTGTCCTCCCCCACCGCTCGGAACCCGACCAGGTCCAGGAACCGCTGCTGCAGGCTCTCGCCCTGGCGGACGTCGTCCAGGGAGCCCGACGTCAGGACCCGACCCCGGGCCACCACGGCGACCTCGTCGCACAGGCTCTCCACCAGCTCCATCACGTGGCTGGACAGCACGGCCGTTCCCCCGCCGGCCACGAAGTTGCGCAGGATGGACCGGATGCCCTCCCCCGACACCGGGTCGACCGCCTCGAACGGCTCGTCCAGCACCAGCAGCCGCGGGGCGTGGATCAGCGCACAGGCCAGCCCGATCTTCTTGGCCATCCCGGCGGAGTACTCCACCACCAGGGTGTCCCGGTCGGCGGTGAGGCCCAGCGCCTCCAGCAGCTGGTCGGACCGGTCGGCGATGGTCGCGGCGGGCACCCGGCGCAGCAGCCCGACGTAGCGGAGCAGCTCGCGGCCGCTGAGCCGGTCGAAGAGCCGGAGCCCGTCGGGCAGCACCCCGATCCGGGCCTTGGCGGCGGCGGGGTCGGCCCAGACGTCGTGGCCCAGCACCTCGGCGGTGCCGCCGTCGGGCCGCAGCAGCCCGGTGGCCATGGACAGCGTGGTCGTCTTGCCGGCCCCGTTGGGTCCGAGGAGACCGAACAGACAGCCGGGCCTGACCGTCAGGTCGAGGTGGTCCACGGCCACCTTGGTGCCGAAGACCTTGCTCAGACCGGCGAGCCGGACGGCGGGTTCCATGGCTTCAGTGAACACGGGCGCGGGTAACGACTTGACGCAGGGCGACATGAATTGCTCTCCCCGAACGATGTAGGGCACGTCATTGACGCACCCAATGCTCGGGGTTACGGTGACGTTACACGCGGCTTTGAGAGCGCTCTCATCCCTTTTCTCGGGTACCCCCCCCAGGAGTCTTCTGTGACCCACCCACCTCTGTACCCACCCGCCCGCTCCGGTCCCGGAAACGGCGTCAGCACCACGCATACCCCCACCGCCCCGCCCCGTTTCACCCGTCGCGCGGTCGCCGCGCTGACCACCTTCGCCCTGGGTCTGGGAGCGCTCACCGCGGTCGCCCTGCCGCACCAGGCCGAGGCGGCCACGGTCGGGGCCGGCTCCTACACCGAGACCCTCCCCGCCGGCGGCTCCCTGCCGACCGGCTGTGGGGACCTCGCCACCAACCCGCGGGCCAGCGTCACCGACAACGCCCCCAAGGGGCCGGTGCCCACCAACGACTGGTGGTCCTCGATCCTGTGGAAGAAGACGAACTGCGCCTGGGGCGAGCCGATGATGGCCCACCCCGCCTCCTACCGCGCCTACTCCGGCGGTCTGGGGATCTCCTACACCACCACCCCGATCATCACCGGCACCTCGACCGGGGTCGGGGAGTACAAGTTCCCCTACACCCGGGACGTGCTGGTCGGGGTCGCCGGTCTCAACGCCGGTAACGTGATGGTCGACGGCTGGTCGGACTGGACGGTCACCCCGGCCTTCTTCGACGGCTCCAAGAGCCTGAAGGCCACCATCGGCCACGGCCTGCCGATGTCGTACTACGAGGCCAAGGGTGGCGACGCCCAGCTCACGGTGGACGGCACCCCGAAGATCTGGCTGAACAGCGGCTCCAAGATCGGCTTCTCCATCCGCGACCACGACTACGTGGCGTACGCGCCGACGGCGTCGAGCTGGAAGGTCAACGGCGGCATCATCAGCTCCGACCTGGGCGGCAAGAGCTACTTCACCGTGGCGGTCCTGCCGACCAAGGCCGGCGACAGCGACACCACCCGGACCGACCTGGCCAACACGTACGGCAAGTACGCCTACGCCGCGGTCACCGGGACCAAGGTCTCCTACGTCTACGACCAGGCCAACGCCCTGATGAAGACGACCTACTTCTTCACCACCACCGCCCGCGAGGGCACGGAGAGCAACACGGTCGTCTCGCTCTACCCGCACCAGTGGAAGTCGCTGCGGACGCTCAGCCCGATCAGCCAGACCTACATCTCCCCGCGCGGGGCGATGAAGACCCTGGTCGGCACGTCCAAGTTCACGACGGCGATGGCCTTCCACGGCGTCCTGCCCGAGATCCCCGCCGTGGCCGACAGCTCCGGTGCCGACCGCAGCACGCTGAACAGCCTGCTCGCCGAGGTCGCCAACGACCCGGCCGGTGAGCAGAAGCCGGACACCTACTGGGCCGGCAAGGGCCTGGGCCGCGCGGCCCGGATCGCCGAGATCGCCGACCAGGTCGGTGCGACCGCCATCCGCGACAAGGCGCTCGCCCAGATGAAGGCGACCATGACCGACTGGCTGACCGCCTCGCCGGAGGAGAAGGACCACCTCTTCTACTACGACAAGAACTGGGGCACGCTGATCGGCTACGGCGCCAGCTACGGCTCCGACTCCGAGCTCAACGACCACCACTTCCACTACGGCTACTTCATCGCGGCCGCGGCCACGCTGGCCAAGTTCGACCCCAGCTGGGCCAAGACCAGCCAGTACGGCGGCATGATCGACATGATGATCAGGGACGCCAACAACTACGACCGCTCCGACAACCGGTTCCCGTTCCTGCGGGACTTCGACATCTTCGCCGGTCACGACTGGGCCTCGGGGCACGGGTCCTTCGCCTCGGGCAACAACCAGGAGTCGTCCTCGGAGGGCATGAACTTCGCCGGCGCCCTGATCCAGTGGGGCCAGGCGACGGGCAACACCGCCGTCCGTGACGCGGGCATCTACATCTACACGACCCAGGCCGCGGCGATCCAGGACTACTGGTTCGACACCGACAACACCACCTTCCCGGAGAAGTTCGGGCACTCCACCGTCGGCATGGTGTGGGGCGACGGCGGGGCCTACTCCACCTGGTTCACCTCGGACCCGGAGAAGATCCAGGGCATCAACCAGCTGCCGG
>JAOPXW010000141.1 GCA_025964935.1 Friedmanniella sp.
AACCTGAACCCGGGCAAGATCATCACCGACCCGGTGCGGACCGGAGCGGCTGCGGTCTGAGTCCGGGGGCGCGGGGTCAGCGACCGCTGACCGCGCGCGCCTCAGCCTCGAGCTCGCCCAGGACGACCTGGACCGCCCACCGGGCCGCCCGGTCGGGTCGCAGCAGCGCCTCGACGAATCGGCCCGCGCGGAGGTCGCGCAGCGGGACCAGGGCGAACGCGCCCGCCGAGCGTCCGACGCTGGAGTGCCGCGGCAGCAGGGCCACCCCGTGGCCGCCCGCGACCAGGTTCTCGATCAGCGGCAGGTGGGTGGTCCGGCGGACGACCCGTACGGGCGCCCCCGCACGGGCGGCGATCGCGCTCAGCACCCGGTCGATGGGGAAGTCCGGCGGCGGCGCGATCCAGTCCTCCCCGATCACGTCGGCCGGGGTGACGTACGCCTGCCCGGCCAGGGGGTGGTCCAGCGGCAGGGCCACGTCCAGCGGCTCCCGCATCAGCGGCACCACCGTGAGGCCCCGGCTCCCCGCGGGCTGCACGTCGTCCGAGCGGTGCGCCACCACCAGGTCGTAGTCGGCCGTCAGCCCCGCGAACGCGTCCTGCGAGACGTCCTCGTCGAAGGTCTGCAGCTGGACCGCGGGGTAGGCGCGCAGCCGTACGAGCAGACCGGGCAGCAGCAGCTCGGCGGCGGAGAAGAAGACGGCCAGCCGTACGGTGCCGGCCACGTCACCCTGGTAGGCCTGCCAGGCCGCCTCGGCCTCGGCCAGCGCGGTCGCGACCTGAACCGCTCCGGCGGCCAGCGCCCGACCGGCGTCGGTGAGCTCCACCCCGCGGCCCACCCGCTCGACCAGCGAGACCCCGACGTGGGCCTGCAGGGCCTTGAGCTGCTGGGACACCGCCGACGGCGTACGCCCGGTCGCCTCCGCCACCGCCGTCACCGAGCCGCGGTCGGCCAGCTCCCGCAGCAGGGCCAGCTGGCCCACATCCAGACCCGTCATTGAAGTGATGCTACACAGACGGTTCAGTTCAATCCGATTGTGCTTCATCCTGCTGGACGGAAGCATGGGACCCGTGCCCCTTCGCGACCGCCTCCTGGCCCTGCTCGTCGCCGTCTGCTGGGGGGCCAACTTCCCGGCCACGGCCATCGCGCTGCAGCACTACCCCCCGCTGCTGCTGGCCTGCCTCCGCTTCACCATCATCGTCATCCCGACCCTGCTCTTCATCCCGCGGCCGCAGGTCAAGTGGCGCTGGCTGCTGGGGGCCGGGGTGGGCATCTGCCTGCTGCAGTTCTCGTTCCTCTACGTCGGGATGGCCGCCGGGATGCCGTCCGGGCTGGCCTCACTCGTCCTGCAGGCCTCGGCCCCGTTCACCGTCCTGATCGCGGGGGTGTGGATGCACGAGCGGCTCTCCCCCCGCCAGCTCGGCGGGGTCGCCGTAGCTGTTCTCGGCCTCGCCGCCATCGCGGCCCACCGGGCGCAGGTGGCCGCGCTGCTGCCCGTCATCCTCACCCTGTGTGCCGCCCTGGGCTGGGGGTTCGGCAACGTCTGCAGCCGGCAGGCCCAGGCCCCGAACCCGCTGCACCTGACCCTGTGGATGTCGATCGTGCCCCCGGTCCCGATGTTGGTGCTGTCCCTGGTCGTCGAGGGCCCCGACCGGGTCCAGCAGGCGCTGTCCACCGCCCTGACCCGGGACGCCCTGCCCTCCAACCTGGGGCTGCTCTACATCGTCCTCGTGGCCACCCTGGTCGGCTACGGGCTCTGGAACTCCCTGCTGGCCCGGCACCCGTCGAGCGTGGTGGCGCCCTTCTCGATGCTGGTCCCGGTAGTCGGGGTGCTGACCTCCTGGCTGGCCTTCGGGGAGCTGATCGACCTCCCCGAGCTGGTGGCGGGGGCGGCCGTCGTCGCCGGGGTGCTGGTCGCCTCCCGGCCCGCCCCGGCCCCCCGCACCGCCCCGAGCAAGGAGCCGGTCCGGGCCTCCACCCCGGAAACGTGCCGCCAGTGAGCGATATCGGCCCTTGAAGCCGGTTCACAGCTCACTGGAGGTCGTTTTCCGGGGTCGAGCCTTTACACCTCCGTCATCTGCCCTGGTTTGAATGACATCCTGGGGGACCGGGAGGAGGACGTCGTTGGACCTGCACACCGTCACCGACGTCCGCGCCGCCCGCACCCGCGCCGACCTGGCCGGGGTCGGCGGGTCCACCGCCGTGCTGGCCGGCGGGTCCTGGCTGTTCTCCGAGCCCCAGCACCACCTCGTACGCCTGGTCGACCTGGGCACCCTGGGCTGGCCCGAGGTCGAGCACCGCACCGACGGGTCGCTGAGCCTGGCCGCGACCTGCACCCTGCGTACGGTCTCCGCCCTCTCGCAGCACCCGGCCGGCTGGCCGTGCGCTCCCCTGTTCCACCAGACGTGCACGGCCCTGGTCGGCTCCTTCAAGGTCTGGAACGTGGCCACCGTCGGCGGCAACATCGCCACCTCGCTGCCGGCCGGCCCCATGACCAGCCTGGCCGCAGCCTTGGATGCCGACGCGGTCCTGTGGCACGCCGACGGCACCGACAGCCGGATCCCGGTGGCCGACCTGGTCACCGGGGACCGGACCAACCGGCTGGGTCCCGGTGACGTGCTCCGGTCGGTGGACTTCCCGGCGGACACGCTGAGCAGCCGGACGGCCTACCGCAAGATCGCCCTGTCCCCGCTGGGCCGGTCCGGCAGCCTGGTCATCGGCCGGCGGGGCGGCGACGGGTTCGTCCTGACCGTCACCGCCGCCACCACCCACCCGGTCCAGCTGCGCTACCCGGGTGTCCCCGAGGCCGCCGAGCTGGCCGCCGACGTCGACCGGATCGACGCCTGGTGGACCGACCCCAACGGGGCCGCGGACTGGCGGCACGCCGTCAGCCGGCTGCTGGCCGAGGAGATCCGGGTCGAGCTCGCCGCCCCCGTCCGGGGCACCCGGTGACCTTCTCGGTCAACGACGAGCCCGTCGGCGGCGCACCGCGCCCGGGCCAGTGCCTGCGCACCTTTTTGCGCGAGAACGCCCACTTCGAGGTCAAGAAGGGCTGCGACGCGGGCGACTGCGGCGCGTGCACCGTGCTGGTCGACGACGTGCCCGTGCACTCCTGCCTCTATCCCGCGGCCCGCGCCGAGGGCCGCCGGGTCACCACCGTGGCCGGGCTCGGCGACCCCGAGCACCTGAGCCCGCTGCAAGAGAGCTTCGTCCGCGAGGCCGGCTTCCAGTGCGGCTTCTGCACCGCCGGCATGATCGTGACGGCCAGCACCCTCACGCCCGCCGACCACGACGACCTGCCCCGGCTGCTCAAGAACAACCTGTGCCGCTGCACCGGCTACCGCGCGATCACCGACGCCATCACCGGCGTCCGGTCCGAGTCCGCCGGCGGCTCGGGGGTGGGCGAGCCGGTCGGCGCCCCGGCCGGCCGGCGGGTGGTGAGCGGGCGGGAGCCGTACACCCTGGACCTGGTCGTGCCGGGGCTGCTGCACCTGGCCGTGCTGGGCAGCCCGTACGCGCACGCGGTGGTCGAGTCCCTCGACACCACCGCCGCCGCCGCGGTCCCCGGCGTGGTCTGCGTGCTGACCCCGGCCGACGCCCCCGCGGTGCCGTTCTCGACCGCGCGGCACGCCAGCCGACTGGACGACCCCGACGACACCCTCATCCTCGACACCGTTCTCCGGTTCCGCGGCCAGCGGGTCGCCGCGGTGGTCGCCGAAACCCTCGGGGCCGCCGAGGAGGCGTGCCGGCGGATCGTGGCCACCTACCGCGAGCTGCCCGCCAGCACCGACCCCGAGCGGGCCCGGGACCCCGACACCCCGAGCCTGCACGGCGAGAAGGACGCGGTCACGGCCCGGATCGCCAACCCGGCCCGCAACGTGGCCGCGGAGATGCACGGGGAGTACGGCGACCTGGCCGCCGGGCTGGCCGAGGCCGACGAGGTGGTGACCGGCACCTGGACCACCCAGCGGGTCGCGCACGCCGCCCTGGAGACCCACGCCACCATCGGCTGGACCGACGAGACCGGTCGGCTGGTGCTGCGGACCAGCACCCAGGTGCCCTTCCTGGTCCGGGACGAGATCGCCCGGCTCTTCGACCTGCCCGCCGACCGCGTACGGGTGCTCACCGCCCGGGTCGGCGGCGGCTTCGGTGGCAAGCAGGAGCTTCTGACCGAGGACCTGGTGGCGCTGGCCGTGCTCCGGACGGGCCGGCCGGTGCAGTACGAGATGACCCGGAGCGACGAGTTCACCGTCGCCCCCTGCCGGCACCCGTTCCGGGTCTCGGTGACCCTGGGGGGCACCCGCGACGGCCGCATCACGGCGCTCGGACTGGACGTGCTGTCCGACACCGGCGCGTACGGCAACCACGCGGGCGGGGTGATGTTCCACAGCTGTTCGGAGTCGGTGGCGATCTACGACGTGCCCAACAAGCGGATCGACGCCGCGGCCGTCTACACCAACAACCTGCCCTCGGGCGCCTTCCGCGGCTACGGGCTGGGCCAGGTCATCTTCGCCCTGGAGAGCGCGGTCGACGAGCTGGCCGCCCGGCTCAACATCGACCCGGTCGAGCTCCGGCGGCGCAACGTCGTCCGGCCCGGGGACCCGCTGGTGGTCACCCACGTCGAGGGTGACGACCTGGTCTTCGGGTCCTACGGGCTCGACCAGTGCCTGGACCTGACCGAGCAGGCGCTGCGCCGCGGCAACGGGGTCGCGGCCCCGGCGGGCCCGGCCTGGCGGGTGGGTGAGGGGGTCGGCATGGCCATGATCGCGACCGTCCCGCCCCGCGGGCACCCGGCCCACGCCCGACTGAGCGTCGACGCCAGGGGCCGCTTCACGCTGCACGTCGGGACGGCCGACTTCGGCAACGGCAGCACCACCGTCCACACCCAGATCGTGGCCTCGGTGCTGGGGGTGGATGCGGCCACGGTCGCCGTCGTCTCCTCCGACACCGACGCGGTCCGCCACGACACGGGCGCCTTCGGCTCCACCGGGACCGTGGTCGCGGGCCGGGCGGTGCTCGCCGCCGCCGAGGGTCTGCGGGCCCTGCTCCAGCAGCGGGCCGGGGCGAACGAGACGGGGGCGATCGAGACGGGGGCGAACGAGACGGGGGCGAACGAGACGGGGGCGATCGAAGCGAGAGCGGGCGAAACGGGAGCGGGCCGGGCGGGGCCGACCCTGGACTTCGCCGCCCTGCTCGGCGAGGACGACCGGCTGGAGGCCGAGGGAGTGGCCGACGGTGCGGTGCGCTCGCTGGCCTTCAACGTGCACGGGTTCCGGGTGGCGGTGAACACCGACACCGGGGAGATCGCCATCCTGCAGTCGGTGCACGCCGCCGATGCCGGGGTCGTCCTCAACCCGGCCCAGTGCCGCGGCCAGGTCGAGGGCGGGGTGGCGCAGGCGCTGGGCACCGCGCTCTACGAGGAGCTGATCCTGGAGGACGGCCGGGTCACCACCACGGTGTTCCGGAGCTACCACATCCCGCAGCTGGCCGACGTGCCCGTCACCGAGGTGCTGTTCGCCGAGACCGCCGACGACCTGGGCCCGTACGGGGCCAAGTCGATGAGCGAGTCCCCCTACAACCCGGTGGCCCCCGCCCTGGCCAACGCGGTGGCCGCCGCGATCGGCGTCCGCCCGTATGAGCTGCCCCTGTCGCGGGACCGGATCTGGCGGCTGCTGCAGACCTAGCTGTACCCGGCCCGGCCGGGCTCAGGTGCGCGACGCCTGGCCCAGGCTGGTCTCGACCTTGCGAACGGCCCGCGCGGTCACGGTCCGGGCGGTGTCGGTGTGCACGCCGAGGTAGGACGTCCCCACGACCAGGTCGCCCGACTGGCTGACGGCCCGGATCAGCTGGAAGCCGGTCATCGGTCCGCGGGTGACGGTGAACCGGGCCGCCTCGGTGCGGTCGCCGCCACGGAAGCTGACCCTCTCGACCGTCACCGGGGTGCTGCCGGCCGGGCCCATGGACAGGCTGACCTCGCTGCAGCCGCGCAGGGCGGCGCGGTAGCCGTCCACCACGGAGCGGGCGGCCGCGCTCGACTTGAGCACGTCCACCGACTCCTGCAGCACGGCGCCGGTCCGGGCCCCGGCGTACGCCACGTCGGCCTCCACCCGCGAGCCCGACAGCCGGTCGTCGTTGAGCAGCGTGACCAGCGCGGCACAGCTGCGGCGGTACGAGCTCACCTCGGCCCCCACCGTCCCGGGCGAGGAGGCGCTCACCGCGAAGCCGGTCGGCACCTCCTTGGTGCTCAGCAGGGCCATGTTGAGGTCGGCCTCGGTGCGCTTGCGGCTCACCTCCCGACGGGGCGGGGTGGACCGGACCGCCGAGGGCTTCGGCTTCGGTACAGGCGCGGGGGCGGCCGTGGCGGAGGTGGCCGCGGGAGCGGCAACCCCGGTCCGCGGGACGGCGTCGGAGGCGGAGGTGGCCGCGCACCCGCTGACCAGGACGCACAGGGTGAGGGTGGAGGCGACGGCGTACGCCGCTGGTCGTGCGCTCATGGGACGGCACCTTCGTGAGACGGCGGGCCCCGAGCCAGCTCCAGCCTAGCGGCGGCGGGCCGGGCGCGCAGCGGAGAGCGATCGTTACGCGCCCGTCGCCGGCTCGTCGTGGGCCGTAACGCCTGGTTCCTATGATCGGGTGAGCCCGCCCGCCCCGGCGGGCCCTGAACTCTGCCCGCATGACCGTCTTCGAGGGGGACCGCCATGGCCATCGTCCTGGGCACCAACCAGTACGGCAAAGCCGAGAACCGCGTCGTGCGGATCTACCGCGAGACCCCGCGGCACGAGATCCACGACATCAACGTGTCCAGTGCCCTGCGCGGCGACTTCAGCTCGGCCCACCTGGTCGGGGACCAGGGCAACGTGCTGCCCACCGACACCCAGAAGCACACGGCGTACGCGTTCGCGAAGGAGAAGGGCCTGGTCTCGATCGAGGACTACGGGCTGGCCCTGGCCACCCACTACGTCGAGGACATCGAGCCCGTCACGGGCGCCCGGATCGAGATCGAGGAGTTCGCCTGGGAGCGGGCGCTGGTCGACGGCGTCGAGCACGACCACACCTGGCTGCGCAAGGGCCAGGAGGTGCGGCTGGCCGCGGTCACGGTGGAGGGCACCGGCGCGGACCAGCAGGTCTGGGTGGTCGGCGGGCTCAAGGACCTGGTCCTGCTCAAGTCCACCGGCTCGGAGTTCGCCGGGTTCCTGCAGGACCCGTACACGACCCTGGCCCCCACCCACGACCGGGTGATGGCCACCTCGCTGACCGCGAAGTGGCGCTTCAGCTCGACCGACGTCGACTGGGAGGCCACCTACGTGGGGGTCAAGACCATCCTGGTCAAGCGGTTCGCCGAGGTGCACTCGAAGGCGCTGCAGCAGACCCTGTACGAGATGGGCAAGGCCGTCCTGGAGGCGTTCGGCTTCATCGCCGAGATCACCTTCTCCGCCCCCAACAAGCACCACTTCGTCTACGACCTGAGCCCGTTCGGGCTGGAGAACAACAATGAGGTCTTCCACGCCGACGACCGCCCGTACGGGTTGATCCAGGCCACGGTGACCCGTGACGACGCCCCCGACGCCGGCCCGGCCTGGGTCGGCTACACCGGGCTGGTATGACCTCGGCCCTCACCCCGACCGTCTACACCGGCCACGTCTTCCACGTCGCCGGGGCGGCCGACCTGGCCGGGGCGGCCGCCGCCCTCGTCTCGCTGCCCGACGGCGCCCTGGCGGTGTCGGCGGCCGGGACGGTGGCCTGGGTCGGTGACCGGGGCGACCTGCCGGCCGAGCTTGCGGGCTGGCCCCGGGTGGCCGCGGGGTTCATCCTGCCCGGGTTCGTCGACACCCACCTGCACTTCCCGCAGACCTACGAGACCGACGCGTACGGCGGCGGCCAGCTGCTGGAGTGGCTGGAGCGCTGCATCTTCCCGGCCGAGTCCCGGTTCGCCGACCCGACGTTCGCCGGCCGCGCGGCCCAGGACTTCGTCCGTCGGCGGGTGTCGGTCGGCACCACCGCCGCGGTGGTCTTCGGCTCCGCCTTCCCGGTCGCCCAGGACGCCCTGTTCGCCGCCAGCGCCGCGGCCGGGCTGCGGATGGTCAGCGGGCGAGGCATCCAGACCGTCGGATCGCCCGCCGCCGCCGCCCTGCTGACCGGCGAGGACCGGGCCCTGGAGCTGGTGGACGCCGAGATCGCCCGGTGGCACGGCCGCGACAGCGCCGACGCCGGTGCCGCCCCGGCCGCCGACCCGCGGAGCGCCCTGCTCCAGGTCGCGGTCGTCCCCCGGTTCAGCCTGTCGGTCACCGCGCGCACCCTCGTCGACCTGGGCGAGCTCTACGACGACGTCCGCGGCCGCGGGGTCTACTTCCACTCCCATCTCAGCGAGAACGACCGCCCGGGCACCGGCGAGGTGACCGCGGTGCGGGAGGCGTACGGGGTGCAGGACTACCTCGACACCTACGACGGCCGGTTCCGACCCGGCTCGCAGGTCGGGGGCAAGTCACTGCTCGGGCGCCGGAGCATCCTGGCCCACGCCGTGCACTGCACCGCCGCCGAGCTGGCCCGAATGGCCGAGACGCAGACCTCGATCGCACACTGCCCCACCTCCCAGCAGTTCCTCGGCTCGGGCACGATGCCCTGGCGGCGGGTCACCGGGGCCGGGGTCCACGTCGCCGTCGGCACCGACATCGGCGCGGGCGACGAGTGGCTGATCCCCCGGGTCCTGAACGACACCTACAAGGTGCACCTGTCCGAGCCCGGGGCCGACTCGGTGGCCCTGCACCCGGCCCAGCTGCTCTACCTGGGGACGCTGGCCGGGGCCCAGGCGCTCGACCAGGACGAGCGCTTCGGCAACTTCGACCTCGGCAAGGACGCCGACTTCCTGCTGGTCGACCCCGACCGGTACGAACCCCTGGCTCTGACCCTGCGGGGCGCCGACCGGGCCGAGGACGCCACCGCCGCGGGCGAGCAGATCCTGTTCGCCCTGCTGCTGGGCCTGCGCGAGCCGGCCCTGTCGGCGGTGCACATCCGTGGCCTGCCCGTGCGTCCAGTACCGTTGGAGGGGGCAACCGAGACGCCCGGGATAGGCCGTACGCATCCGGCCTGATTCGCGT
>JAOPXW010000147.1 GCA_025964935.1 Friedmanniella sp.
AAGCGCGAGCTCGGTCCGGACGACCGGATCTACGTCGGCGGCTGGACCCGTCTGGTGATCCGGGCCGCCACGGACGACGAGCGCGCCACCCTGCGCTGACGGCGAACACGGCGCGGCGCCGTGGGTCGGGTGTGGCACGGTGGAGAGGAAACGCTGCACGTGCGGCACCGCCCGGGACGTCCGGCGCGCCGGGCAGCAGGACACACCAGGAGGATCTGTGGAGATCAAGGTCGGTATCCAGCACGTCAACCGCGAGGTCGTGGTGGAGACCACCGAGACGGCCGCCGACGTCGAGCGCGCCTTCAGCGAGGCCGTCGAGAACCAGGGCGTCTTCACGCTCTCCGACGAGCGCGGCCGCCGGGTGCTCATCCCCTCGACGAAGATCGCCTACGTCGACCTCGGCGAGGAGAACGCCCGGCGGGTCGGCTTCGGCCTCTGAGCCGGGGGCCGGTCAGGACTGCAGGCCGAGCCGCGCCATCCGCCGGGTGTGGTTCTCGACCAGTCGGGAGAACATCCGGCTGATGGCGGGCAGGTCCATCCCGGGCCGGTCGACGGTCCCGGTCAGCAGGCTGGTCAGCGCGTCCCGGTCCGCCGCGACGCGCTGCGCCTGGCTCAGGGCCTCCCCGACCAGCCGCCGGCCCCACAGGGCCAGCCGGCCGGCCACCTTGTGGTCGGCGTCGATGGCCCGCCGGACCTTCTCCACCACGAAGTCGGCGTGGGCCTCGTCGGCCAGCACCTCGTGCACCAGGGTCCGGGTGTCGGCGTCGACGAACGCCGCCACCTCCCGGTAGAAGTCGGCCGCGAAGCCGTTGCCGACGTAGGCCCAGACCAGCCCCTCCAGCCAGTCCTTGGGCTGGGTGTAGTCATGGAAGGCGTTGAACGGCGCGTGGAACGGCTTCATGGCCACCATCACGTCGACGTCCAGGTCGGCCAGCCGCTGCCGTACGCGGTGGAAGTGCGCTACCTGCAGCGCGGCCATCGAGGCCACGTGCACCTTGTCCGACATGGTGGGGGCCATCCGGGCGTCCGAGGCCAGCCGCTCGAAGGCAGCGATCGCCCCGTAGGCCAGGATGCCCAGCAGGTCGACGGCCCCCGCCCGGTAGGCCTCGTCGGAGGTCCAGACCGGCGGCACCGCCGGCTCGGGGGCGGGGCCATTCTGTGCGACGTCGCTCATGGTCGCGAGCCTAGTGGAGTGGCGGTCGGTCGCCCGCGGCCCGAGCCGGTATCATGACCGGGTACGCATCCGGTTGGTTGCGTCCCTGCGTTCCGGGCACCGTGCCCCACACGACGTGCCGGCCAGGTGATCCCGATCTTGACGACATGTTAGGCAACGATTCTGAGTACCGTATCCAGCTCGCACGAAGCCGGGGTCGAGCACGACTCCGCCACCCAGTCTGATCCCTCCGCCCCCGAGACCGCCGCCCCCGAGTCCGACGGCTCCGCCGCGCCGGTGGGCACCGACGCCGAGCTCGGGACCGACGACCTCGGCGTGGCCCCGGTCGAGCCCACCGACGAGGTGACCGACCTCGTCCTCGAGGTCGACCCCGAGCCCGTGGCTCCCGTCAAGCAGACCTTCACCGACCTCGGGGTCCTGGCCCCCATCGTCGAGGCGCTGGAGCAGGTGGGCATCGCCCACCCGTTCCCGATCCAGTCCATGGCCATCCCGATCGCCCTGACCGGCACGGACATGATCGGCCAGGCCCGGACCGGAACCGGCAAGACCCTCGCCTTCGGCATCACCATGCTGCAGCGCATCGTCGTCCCCGGCGAGCGCGACTACGCGCAGCTGGCCAAGCCCGGCGCCCCGCAGGGCCTCGTCGTGGCCCCCACCCGTGAGCTCGCCGGCCAGGTCTCGGCCGACATCACGACTGCGGCGGCCCGACGGCACGCGCGGGTCCTGACCCTGTACGGCGGCGTCGGGTACGACACCCAGCTGGCCGCCCTCGAGCGCGGCGTCGACATCGTGGTGGGCACGCCCGGGCGGCTGCTCGACCTGGTCGACCGGCGGGTCCTCGACCTGAGCCACATCAAGGTGCTCGTCCTCGACGAGGCCGACGAGATGCTGGACCTGGGCTTCCTGCCCGACGTCGAGCGCATCCTCTCCAAGACCCCCGAGCTGCGCCAGACCATGCTGTTCTCGGCCACCATGCCCGGAAGCATCGTCACCCTGGCCCGTCGCCACCTGCGACACCCGGTCAACATCCGGGCCGAGTCCGCGGGCGACGAGACCACGGTGCCGACCACGGCCCAGTTCGTCTACCAGGCCCACGCGCTGGACAAGCCCGAGGTCGTGGCACGCATCCTGCAGGCGGAGAACCGCAACCGGGTGATGGTGTTCTGCCGCACCAAGCGGTCCGCCCAGCGGGTGGCCGACGACCTGGTCGAGCGCGGCTTCGCCGCCGCCTCGATCCACGGGGACCTGAACCAGGTGGCCCGCGAGAAGGCCCTGAAGCAGTTCCGCGGCGGTGAGGTCGACGTCATGGTGGCCACCGACGTCGCGGCGCGCGGGATCGACGTCGAGGGCGTCACCCACGTCATCAACTACGAGTGCCCCGAGGACGACAAGACCTACGTGCACCGGATCGGCCGCACCGGCCGGGCCGGTGCCAGCGGCATCGCCATCACCTTCGTGGACTGGGCCGACCAGACCCGCTGGAAGGTCATCAACAACACCCTGAACCTGCCCTTCGAGGAGCCGGAGGAGACCTACTCCACCTCCGCCCACCTGTTCCACGACCTCGGCATCGACCCGTCGGTCAAGGGTCGGATCGGGGCCGAGCCGGTCCGCGAGGACAAGCCGGAGTCCCGGCCGGCGCCGCGCCGTGAGCGGCCGCGCACCGAACGGAGCCGGCAGCGCACCCGCAACGGGGTCTCGGTCGGCACCGACGGCATTCCGGCCGCCGAGCCCAGCACACCCCGCGAGGAGCGCGA
>JAOPXW010000183.1 GCA_025964935.1 Friedmanniella sp.
GCGGCAGCGCGCTCGCCCCGGGCCGGCAGGCCGTCCGCGCCGGCCGGGCTCGGCTGCCCCCAGGTTCCCGAGGCGTCGACGACCGCGCGAGCCCACAGTCGTGACTCGGCGTGGTCGGCGTCGCGGAGGTGGACGACGAAGGGCTGGTCCGCCCGCCCCGCCGAGACCAGCCGGTCCCGGCCCTGCCGGGCCACACCGGTCACCGACACCCCGTACCGGACCCGGTCACCCAGGGCAGCGGCCAGCGGGGCCAGATACTGCGACACCCATTCGCCGCCGGTCGGGTAGTCCTCGCGGGGCTGGGTCCAGCCGGTCGGGACCAGCAGTCGTGCCGCAGCCGCATCGACCAGCTCGGACCAGGGCGAGAACAGCCGTACGTGGGCCCAGCCGGTCACCGCGGAGGCCGGGCCGGGACCGGCCTCCAGGACCAGCACGGTCGCGCCGCGCTCCACCAGGTGAGCCGCGGCCGCCAGGCCCTGCGGCCCCGCACCGATGACCACCACCGGAAGGTCGTCCATCCGTCCTCCAATCCATCGATAATCCTCTATACGATGACGACTCTAGCGTCCCATCGACGAATGTCAATATGAGTGACATACTCGGGTTATGCCCGCCGTGACGCTGCCCCTGGTCGACGCCGACCTGGCGGGGTGCTGCTCGCCGGCCGGCGCGGGGGTGCTGGACGACGCGGCGGCCGAGCGGCTGGCGCGGGTGTTCAAGGCCCTCGGTGACCCGACCCGGGTCAAGCTGGTGTCGCTGATCGCCGCTGCCGGTGACGAGGGAGCCTGCGTCTGCGACCTGGTCGAGCCGGTCCGGCTGTCCCAGCCGACCGTCTCGCACCACCTGCGCCAGCTCGTCGACGCCGGACTCCTCACCCGCGAGCAGCGCGGCCGGTGGGCCTACCACCGACTGGTCGACGGTGCGCTCGAGGCGGTCGCGAAGACGCTGGTGCCGGCCTGACCGGCGCCTGACCCGCAGCTCGGCGGGCCGCGGCACGGCGTGGCGCCCGGCCCGCCCCGCCAACTGTTCACGCAGGTCATGCCGCCCCGTCGGCTGACCGGCTGCGGCCGGTAACCCGACCCCCCTTGAGTGGGCTCGCCGGCGGCCAACCCCTGGGCCGCCCCCAACGACGGGGACCCACGTGAGACCACCCATCCAGTCGCTCCGACGCAGCATCACCCCCCTCCTGGTCGCCGCCCTCACCGGGGCCGCCCTGGTCGCCGGGCCGGTCGCACCGGCGGCCGCCGCGCCGACCCCGGCCGAGTCGTCCACCAGCACCGGCGCCAGGTCGACCACCGCCCGCCAGGTCGACGAGATCGTCACCACGCCCCGGCTCGTGGCCCGGGCCGCGCTCTCGGCCGACTACCTGGCTCCCGGCCCTCAGTCGGGTCGGCTGGCCACCCCCGCGAACGGGCGGCGGGGTCCCTTCGCCGGGCAAGTCATTCCCGGCTTCTCCGCGGCGGTCGACAACGGCGACGGCACCTTCTGGGCCCAGCCGGACAACGGGTTCGGCGCCAAGGGCAACTCGGCCGACTTCCTGCTGCGGCTCTACCTCGTCCGACCGCACTGGGCGCGCGCGGGCGGCGGGTCCGGTCAGGTGCAGATCCTCCGTTACATCACCCTGTCCGACCCGGACCACCTGATCGGGTTCGACATCGTCCACCAGAAGACCCCGCGCCGCCTGCTGACCGGGGACGACTTCGACATCGAGTCGCTGCAGCGCGGGGCGGACGGCACCCTGTGGATCGGGGAGGAGTTCGGCCCCTACCTGCTGCACGTCGACCCGCGCGGACGGCTGCTGCAGGCGCCCGTCCCCTTCCCGCTCGGCGGCTCACCGCAGAACCCCGAGCTCAACGGGGCGGCACCCGTGACCCGGCAGAGCGGTGGCTTCGAGGCCCTGGCCGCCTCGGCGAGCCGGCGCTACCTCTACCCGATCGTGGAGAAGAGCCTGGTCGGTGAGTCCGACCCGCGCCGCCGGGTGATCTCGGAGTTCGACACCCGGACGGGCCGCTACACCGCCCGCACCTGGAGCTACCACGTCGACACCGACGCCAACCTGGTCGCCGACGCGCAGATCGTCCGTGGCGACCTGCTCATCCTGGAGCGGGACGACTTCGACGGCGACCGGGCCGTGACCAAGCGGATCTACCGCACCCGGCTGGGCCGGACGGACCGCGACGGCACCCTGACCAAGACCCTGGTCGTCGACCTGCTCCAGCTGGACAACCCGGCCCACCTCGGGGCGGGCGGGGGCTGGGGGACCGGCGACCCGTACTCCTTCGGCTACCAGTCCGTCGAGACGATGGTGCCGCTGGCCGACGGCCGCCTGATGATCGCCAACGACAACAACTACCCCGGCAACTCGGCCCGCCGACCGGGCACGCCGGACGACACCGAGATGGTCATCATCGACCCGGCGGCCCGGACCCGGGTGCCGGCCCACGAGGAGACGATCATCGGCCACCGCGGGGCCAGTGGGTACCGCCCCGAGCACACCCTGGCCTCGTACGAGCTCGCCATCCGGCAGTGCGCCGACGTGATCGAACCGGACGTCGTCTCGACCAAGGACGGCCAGCTGGTCGCGCGGCACGAGAACGACATCAGCGGCACCACCGACGTCGCCGACCACCCGGAGTTCGCCGGCCGGAAGACGACCAGGTCCGTCGACGGCACCGCCATCACCGGCTGGTTCACCGAGGACTTCACCCTCGCCGAGCTGCGGACCCTGCGGGCCCGGGAGCGGCTGCCCCAGGTGCGGCCGGCCAACACCGCGTACGACGGCCTCTACCCGATCCCCACCCTCGCTGAGGTCCTCGACCTGGCCCGGCACTCGGTCACCTGCACCGGCCACCAGGTCGGGGTCGCTCCCGAGACGAAGCACCCGACCTACTTCGCCGGCATCGGCCTGGCCTTGGAGCAGCCCCTGGTCGAGGCGCTGGAGCGGGCCGGACTCAACCGCAGGAAGGCCCCGGTCTACGTCCAGAGCTTCGAGGTCGGCAACCTGCAGCAGCTCCACCGCCTGACCAGGGTCCGGCTGGTGCAGAACATCGACTGCTCGGGGGCGCCGTACGACCTGAAGGCCGCCGGCGACCCGCGGACGTACGCCGACCTGGCCTCCCCGGCCGGGCTGGTCCAGGTGGCCCGGTACGCCGACGTCGCCTCCTTCTGTAAGGACGTGATGATCCCGCGCGACCCGGACGGCACCCTGGCCGAGCCCAGCGGGGCGATCGCCGGCGCCCACCGGGCCGGCCTGGAGGTGGTGGGCTGGACCTTCCGGCGCGAGAACCGCTTCCTGCCCGCGGAGTACCGCCGGGGCGAGGACCCCAACGCCGTGGGCGACCTGACCGGGGAGATCCGGACCTTCCTGGCCGCCGGAATGGACGGCTTGTTCACCGACAACCCCGACCTCGGGTTCGCGGCCGTGAACGGCGGAGCGTCCTGAGCCGCTGAGGAGTAGACCTCGGGGGGTCCGGGCGGTTGATCCGCCCGGGCCCCTTCGGCAACCGCGCCTGAGGGGCCGTGCGAACCAGCCACCGCTGATGCCCGCATAGAGTGTGGTCTATGCCGAAAATACGGATCCGCGACGCTGCGGCCTTCCTGAGCGTCAGCGACGACACCGTGCGTCGGTGGATCGACTCCGGACTGCTCCCCTCCGAGGTGGACGGCAGCAACCGGAAGGTGATCGACGGGTACGCCCTGGCCCTGTTCGCCCGGGACAACGCCAGCCCGATGGAGGACCCGCTCCAGGTCGGGCGGTCCGCCCGGAACCGCTTCGTCGGTCTGGTCATCAACATCACCGTGGACACCGTGATGGCCCAGGTCGAGCTGCAGTGCGGCCCCTACCGGGTGGTGTCGCTGATGAGCAGTGAGGCGGTCGCAGAACTGGGCCTGGAGCTCGGCTCCGTCGCCGTCGCCATCGTCAAGTCGACCCACGTGATGGTCGAGACCCCGCAGGGCCTGTCCTGAGGCCACCTCCCCCACCCCCACCACGCTGAGGACCGCCATGACCCGTCGACGGCCGCGACCTGGCCACCCCCGTACGGGAGCCCTGCTCCCCGCCCTGTTCGCCGTGATCCTCCTGGCGGCCCTGACCGGCTGCTCCGGCACGACCGCCGCCGCAGCACCGACCACGCTGACGGTCTTCGCGGCCGCCTCGCTGAAGCAGACGTTCACGACCCTGGGCCAGCGGTTCGAGGCCGGGCACCCCGGCATCCGGGTGCGGCTGAGCTTCGCCGGCTCGGCCGACCTGGCCAGCCAGCTCGACCAGGGGGCGCCCGCCGACGTCTTCGCCTCGGCCGACACCAAGAACATGGACAAGGCCGTGGCCGCCAAGCGGGTGCAGCGCTCGGCGGTCTTCGCGTCCAACACCCTCCAGATCGCGGTCCCACCCGGCAACCCGGCCCACGTCCGCACCCTCGCGGACCTGACGCGACCGGAAGTCCGCCTGGTCATCTGCGCGCCCGCCGCGCCGTGCGGTGCGGCGACGCAGCAGGTGGCCGCGGCCGCCCACCTGAGCTTCACGGCGGTGAGCGAGGAGTCCAGCGTCACCGACGTGCTCGGCAAGGTCGAGAACGGGGAGGCCGACGCGGGCCTGGTCTACGTGACCGACGTCAGGCAGGCCGCCGGGAAGGTCACCGGGGTCACCTTCCCGGAGGCGTCGGGGGTCGTCAACCGCTATCCGATCGCCGCCCTGACTGACGCCGCCCAGCCGGTGCTCGCCCAGCAGTTCGTCGACCTGGTGCTGGGTGCCGAGGGACAGAAGGTTCTCGCCGGTGCCGGCTTCGCGAAGCCCTGAGGGCCCCGGCGGGTTTCGCTCAGCGCTGCCGCGCTGGGTGCTGGTCCCGGCCGCCCTCGGGTGTCTCTTCCTGCTGCTGCCGCTCCTGGCGATGGGCAGTCGCGTCCCGTGGCCGCGGTTCCCCGCGCTCGTCACCTCGGACTCCTCCCGGGCGGCCCTGCTGCTCAGCCTGCAGACCTCGCTGGCCTCGACGGTGGTCTGCCTCCTGGTCGGTGTGCCGGTCGCGCTCGTGCTGGCGCGCACCAGCTTCGCCGGTCAGCGGCTGCTCCGCGTCCTGGTCCTGGTCCCGCTGGTGCTGCCGCCGGTGGTGGGCGGCCTCGCGCTGCTCTACACCTTCGGGCGTCGGGGCCTGCTCGGGCACACCCTCGAGCTGCTCGGCGTGCAGATCGCCTTCTCGACCGTGGCCGTGGTGATGGCGCAGTCCTTCGTCGCCCTGCCGTTCCTCATCACCAGCCTGGAGGGGACGCTGCGCTCGGTCGGGGGACGTCTGGAGGTGGTGGCCGCGACCCTGGGGGCGCGCCCCACCACGACGCTGCTCCGGGTCACCCTCCCGGTGGTGATGCCCGGACTGCTGTCCGGTACCGTCCTGGCCTTCGCCCGCTCCCTGGGGGAGTTCGGTGCCACCCTGACCTTCGCCGGGAGCCTGCAGGGGGTGACCCGGACCCTGCCGCTGGAGATCTACCTGCAGCGCGAGACCGACCCGGACGAGGCGGTGGCCATGTCCTTCGTCCTGATCCTGATCGCGGTCGTGGTGATCGGGATCGCCCAGCGGACGCGGACCCGGCCATGACCCTGCAGGTCCAGGTGCAGGTCAGGTCCCGGCAGCTCGACGTGGCCTTCGAGCTCGAGCCGGGTGAGCGGGTGGCCGTCGTGGGGCCGAACGGCTCCGGGAAGTCGAGCCTGCTCGCGGTGCTGGCCGGGCTGGTCCGCCCCGACCGCGGCCACCTGGAGCTCGACGGTCGGGTGCTGTTCCACAGGTCCGACCCGGCGGTCGGCGGGGTGCGGCCACCGCCGGCCCAGTGGGTCCCGCCGTACGCCCGCAACGTCGCCCTGCTCGCTCAGGACCCCCTGCTCTTCCCGCACCTGAACGTGCTGCAGAACGTGGCCTTCGCCCCCCGGGCCGCGGGTCGCTCCCGGGCCGAGGCCCGCGGGCTGGCCCTGGAGTGGCTGAAACAGGTCGGGGCCGAGTCGCTGGCCACCCGGCGGGTGGGCCAGCTCTCGGGCGGGCAGGCGCAGCGCGTGGCCATCGCCCGGGCCCTGGCCGCCCGGCCGAGGCTGATGCTGCTGGACGAGCCGATGGCGGCCCTGGACGTGACCTCCGCCCCGCTGCTCCGCCGGGTGCTGCGGGAGGTGCTGCAGGGTCAGTCCCTGGTCATCGTGACGCACGACCTGCTCGACGCGCTGCTGCTGGCCGACCGGGTGATCGTGCTCGACCACGGTCGGGTTGTGGAGTCGGGACCCCTGGCCGAGGTGGTCGCCCACCC
>JAOPXW010000225.1 GCA_025964935.1 Friedmanniella sp.
TCAGGGCCGGCGGCCGGTGAGGTGCAGCAGCCGCTCCTGGTCGCTGCCGGCCGGGGGTGCGCCGTCGGCGCCGCGGCCGAACAGCCCGCTGCCGACCAGCCGCTCCCGCTGGGCCTCGAACGGCGGCAGCGCGGCGGTCACGAGCTCGGCGGGGATGTCCTCGGGGGCACCGACGGCGCGACACAGGTCCCAGGTGTGCACCACCACGTCCGCGGTCCGGAGCCCCAGGAAGAACCGCGCCGGCATCGGACCGGCCCGGTGGCTGACCAGGGTCTCCGGCGTCGCGGCGGTGAAGGCGGCCTCCTGCCGGGCCGCGGCGGCCGTCCC
The DNA here is from genome assembly GCA_025964935.1 of Friedmanniella sp. GTDB lineage: Bacteria > Actinomycetota > Actinomycetes > Propionibacteriales > Propionibacteriaceae > Microlunatus. Next base: position 328 of record JAOPXW010000225.1, read on the forward strand.
CTCGGCCCGCCGGTCCGAGGCCAGCTCCCGGGCCAGCACCTCGTCGAACGCGGCCCTGCCGTCCATCCCGCCGAGGATCAGCGCGGCCCAGAGGTTGCCGACCACGACGTGGTCCACCAGCTGCAGGACGGTCCAGTCCTCGCACGGCGTGGGGCGACCGTAGTCGTCGGGGGTGACCGCGGCCAGCACCGCGAGGAACCGCTGGTCGGCCGAGACGAGAGCTCCGAGATCCATGCCCGATCAGACCACAGGACGCACCGGGCGCGGCCTGCGGGGAGGTCAGGCGAAGGCGGTGAAGGCCGGCCCCAGCCGGTCGAGCCAGACCTCCGGATGGGTGGCGGTCGCCGCGGACCCGGGTCGGGCGTACGCCGCGGCCACCGCTCCCTGCAGGGCCTCGTCGGTGCGGGTGAAGCCGTAGTGCGCCAGCACCCAGTCCCGGTTGGCCGCCCCCAGACCCTCGTACGCCGGACCGCGCCGGACCGCCTCGACCACGGCCTCCAGCAGCAGCAGCGGCCGCTGCTCGGGCACCGCCCAGGCCCCGGGGGCCTCGAACAGCTCGTGACCACCGCCCCCGTCGTAACCGACCACCAGGCACCCCGAGGCCAGCGCCTCGGCCACGGTCAGCCCGAAGCCCTCGCTGTGCCCCAGCGAGACGAAGACCGTCGCCGCCCCCAGCCGCTCGGCGACGACCGACCGGGGCGCGTTCAGCAGCTCGAACTGGTCGACCCCGACCAGCCGCGCGTCCGCAGCGAAGAGCCGCCGCAGCAGGGCCGCCTCGCGGGGCCGCTTGCGCGGGAACCACGCGATTCCGGGCCGCGCCGCCGGCCGCGGGGCGAACAGCTCGCCGTCCACGGCGTTCGGCACCAGGGTGACGGGCAGGTCGGGCAGCAGGGTGGACAGGACCGCCACGCTCTCCCGCGACACGGTCCAGACCGCGGGGTCGGGCGACCAGCCGGGGTAGGGGGTGTCCGGTCCGGGTGGTGCGGCGGCGTAGGTGTAGAAGTGGTTCTGGTTGAAGACGACCTTGCGGGCTCCCGGCGCGGGGTCCAGCCCCGGGACGACCGGCACCTCGGGCAGCACCAGCAGGTCATCGGCGGCGATCGTCAGCGTCGGCCCGTGGTCGACCGGCACGTCGTCGTCGATCCACGGTGGGCGGTCCGGGCCCGGCACCCACAGCCGGGCGTCGCGACCGGCCCGCCGCAGCAGCTGGACGTGCTGGGACTGCACGTGCACGCCACCGCTGTGCCGCGGGGTGGCGAAGCTGGCGTAGACGACACGGGGCGCGGCACTCACAGGTACCACGACGCCCCGCTGCCGGTGTTGTGCGGCGGGAAGGCCCCCGGCCCCAGCCCGACCCGGGCCCGCCAGTCCGGGCCCCACAGGCCGAGCATCCCGGTGAGGATCTCGTGCCGGTTCCGCTCCGCGCTGTTCTGGGGGTCGAGCTCCATCGTGGCCCGGCGGAGGTGGGAGACGTAGCACTCCTCGGTCACCACGCAGCGGTAGCCGGCCGTCCGGGCCCGCAGGGACAGGTCGAGGTCGGCTCCGTAGCCGTGCCGCGGGAAGGCGACCTGGTCCAGCAGCCCCAGCCGGCCGATGGCGGGCACCGAGAAGGCGAGCGCGGTCCCGTCGCAGAACGGCACCTCGCGGTAGCCGGGGACGGGGAGGTAGTCGGCCGCGGTGGCCGGCACCGTACGGGCCCGCTGGTGCAGCCAGAAGTCGTCGTAGCAGGCGGCGGCGAGGGCGACGTCGGGGTCCTCGCAGGGCCGGACCAGGCTGACCAGGAAGTGCGGGGACAGCCGGGTGTCGTTGTTGAGCACGACACAGACCGCGTCCCCGGCGGCCAGGGCGGTTCGCAGCGACCAGTTCGCGGCGCCGATCCAGCGCAGGTTCGCCCCCGGCCGCACGACCGACACCCGCTCGCTCGTGCGTGCCGGGGTGTAGTCCCCGGCGTTGTCCACCACCACGACCCGGGCCTGCGGGACGTCCCCGAAGCCCTGGTCCAGCAGGTCGCCCAGCACCGCGTCGGTCAGGTGCGGCGACCCGTACGCCGGAATGGTGACCAGCACCGGGCGGTCGAAGCGGGTAGTCGTCATCAGCCGTGCACTCTTTCGCCGGGGCGGTGCTCCGGATCGACCGGAGGGGTTCGGGTCACCTGGTCGAGAACCCGCCCGATGATAGCCACCCGTGACCAGGCGGCTCAGACGCTGAGCGGCTCGAGGTCCTCGGAGCGGTCAGCACTGCGGTCGGCCTCCCGACGGCGGTGCCGGACGGCCGTCAGGTAGAGCCCGACCACGGCCAGCACGAGCACGGCGCCGTAGACCACGAAGCGGAGGGGGTCCGGGGCCTCGGCCGACTTGAGCAGGGTGCGCGAGTTGGTCAGCAGGATGATGCCGCCGACGGCGACCCCGAGCAGGTGGGCGGGCACGATCCGGACCAGGTAGGCCGCCAGCGGGGCGGCCACGAGACCGCCGGCCAGCAGGGCCAGGGCGAAGCCCCAGTGGATGCCGGCGGACCCGAGTCCGACCAGGAAGCCGAGGCTGGCCGCCGTGCTCACCGCGAACTCGGCGGTGTCGATCGAGCCGATCACCTTGCGGGGCTCCATCCGGCCGTCGGCGAGCAGGGCGGGCGTGGCGACCGGGCCCCAGCCGCCACCGCCGGTGGCGTCGACGAAGCCGGCGAACAGGCCCAGCGGGGCCAGGAACCTGATGGTGAGGGCCCGGTTGATCCGGGGCCGGACCCCGAGGATGAAGCGCGCGATGATGTAGAGCCCGAGGAGGGCCAGGATGGTCGCCATCACCGGCGCGGCCGCCGCGGTGGACAGGTGCGACAGGACCGTGGCGCCCAGGAAGGCCCCGACCGCGCCCGGGCCGGCGATCCGCGACACCACCCGCCAGTCGACGTTCTTGAGCCGCCAGTGCGAGGCGCCCGAGGCCAGGTTGGTGCCCAGCTCGCTGAAGTGCACCGAGGCCGACGCCGCGGCCGGGGTCAGCCCGACCAGCACCAGCAGGGTCGAGGAGGTGACGCCGTACCCCATCCCCAGGCTGCCGTCGACGAGCTGAGCCGCGAGGCCGACCACCGCCAGGACAATGAGCTTCCGCACGCCGTCTCCCTCTCGTGAGTCTTCAACCTAGCGAGATACTAGGGATTGAACCGTCAGCCTAGGCGTACGGGGCCTGGCCGACCCAACCGTGTCTCGGCATGCGGTACGACGTCTCACCTAACGGACGGCTGAGCCGCGTTCGGGTGCGATTCCTCGGGGGCGACGTCGCACGCACCCGGCGGCCTGACCCAGGTTCCGAGCGCTCTACCCAGCCTGCAACCTGTGCAGAAGGACAGGAACCTGGGTCTACCCAGGTTCCGAGCGCTCTACCCAGCTTGCAACCTGTGCAGAGAGGGCGGAACCTGGGTCTACCTAGGTTTCCGGGGCGGGCCGGACGCGCGGCAGGCGATGAGATGCGGGTGCCGATGCGGCGTCCGGGCGGCGCTCAGGTCCAGGCGGAGGGGTTGGCGATCAACGCCACGACCGACGGAGGCATCTCGTTGGCCGCGACGTGGGCCAGCGTCACGCCTTCCAGGATGACCCGCTCCGAGGCGCGCAGCGCGATCCAGACCTCCTGCAGCGGGGCGGCCGCGCCGACGTACTCCAGGTGCTCGGGTCGGTTGCCGCGGACGTTGGCCAGCTCCCCGTCCAGGGCCCGGATGACGTCGGCGATGCTGATCTCGGCCGGCGTCCGCGCGAGCCGGTAGCCGCCGTCGGGACCGCGCTGGCTGCGCAGCAGCCCACCGCGCCGGAGCTCACCGAGGATGCTCTCCAGGTACTTGTTGGGGATCCGCTGGGCCGCGGAGAGCTGGTCGACCGTACGGGGTGCGTCCGCCGCCGCCAGCTCCGCCATCGCCCGCAGCGCGTAGTCCACGCGGGCCGAGAGCCTCATCGCGCCACCCCTTCCTGACCGACGGCCCGATGGCCCGCCGTCTTCGACCCTACTGCCAGAGCACACTCACCGCGGCACTGACGAAGGTCAGTGCCCCCACCAGCAGGTACAGGCCCCGGGGAACGGACTGGTACTTCCGGTTCAGGCTGACCAGGACGACCACCACGAGAGTCAGGACGATCTTGACGACCATCAGAGCGACGTTGACCGACTGCGGACCCACCCCGTCGAGCACCAGCAGGGCGACGCCGGTGACCAGCTGCACCCAGGCCCCCTGCAGCATCGCCACGTTGACCTCGGGCTCCAGAACCCGGAGCTGGACCAGGAAGCCACCGAAGAGGGCCGCGAAGCCGATCAGGTGCGCCAGCAGCAGGACCTGATGCGCGACAGCCATGCCCACGAGGGTAGTGCGAGCCCCGGTCGAACCCGGGTGCCTCGCCGCGGTGTGTCAGACGAGCGGTGGGTCAGGCGAGCGGTGGGTCAGGCGAGCGGTGGGTCGGACGAGCGGTGGGTCGGACGAGCGGTGGGTCAGACGAGCGGTGGGTCAGACGAGCCGGCGGTCCGTGGCCCAGCGGGTCAGCTGGTGACGGTTGGACAGCTGGAGCTTGCGCAGCACGCTGCTGACGTGGGTCTCCACGGTCTTGACCGAGATGAACAGCTCCTTGGCCACCTCCTTGTAGGCGTAGCCCCGGGCGATCAGGCGCAGCACCTCGCGCTCCCGCACCGACAGCCGGTCCAGGTCCTCGTCCACGCTGGCCACGTCGATGGCCCCGGAGAACGCGTCCAGCACGAAACCGGCCAGCCGCGGGGAGAAGACGGCGTCGCCCTCGGCGACCCGGGCGATGGCGTCGACGAGCTCGGCCCCGTTGATGGACTTGGTCACGTAGCCACGGGCGCCGGCCCGGATCACCCCGATCACGTCCTCGGCCGCGTCGGAGACCGAGAGGGCGAGGAAGCGCTGGTCGGCGGCCTTCTCGTGCACCCGGCGCAGCACCTCGGTGCCCCCACCGCCGGGCAGGTGCACGTCCAGCAGCACCACGTCCGGCCGGGTCGCCAGCACGGTCGCCACGGCCGACTCGACGTCGGCCGCCTCCCCCACCACCTGGACCGACCGGCCGATCTCGGCCTTGACCCCGGTCCGGAACATCGCGTGGTCGTCCACCACGACGACCCGGAGAGGGACCCGTACGGGGGGTACGCCGGTCGGCGCCGTCGGCTCCGGGCCGGGACCGCGGTCGTCTGTGCTCATCGGGGAATCTCCAGTCTCACTTCGGTGCCGTCCCCGATCCGGGAACGGATGACGGCCCGGCCGCCGTGGCGGGCCATCCGGTCGATGATGCTGCCCTTGACGCCCATCCGGTCGACGCCGATGGTGGCGGTGTCGAACCCCCGCCCGCGGTCGCGGACGAAGACCTCGACCAGGTCCTCGCCGACCTCGGCGTACACGTCGATCTTGTCGGCCCCGGCGTGCTTGGCCGCGTTCACCATCGCCTCCCGCGCAGCGCGGACCAGGGCCTGGCCGCGGTCGGAGGTCTCGGCGTCCCCCACCATCACCAGCTCGACCGGCACCCCCTGGTCGTCCTCGACCTCCGCCGCGGCCGCGGTCAACGCGGCCTTCAGAGTGGCTTCGGGGACCTCGTCGGCGTACAGCCAGCTGCGCAGCTCCCGCTCCTGCCGGCGGGCGAGCTGCTGGACGGCCCGCGGGTCCTCGGACTGCCGCTGGATCAGGGCCAGGGTCTGCAGCACGGAGTCGTGCAGGTGGGCGGCCATGTCGGCCCGGGCGTCCGCCCGCACCTTGTCCGCCCGGGCCTGGTTCAGCGCCCGGCGCGAGCGGTGCAGCCACGGAGCACCGAGGACGGCGAGCCCGGCGAGGGCGAGGCTGGTCATGGCGAGCACCCGCGGCAGCTGCTGCAGCTGGCCCCACTGGGCCAGCACCATCCCGAAGGCCGCCCCGACCAGGGCCAGCCCGACGACGATCCGGACGACCGCCCCGCCGCCGCCGCGGGCCAGGACGGGGGCCAGCCACCGCGAGCCGCCGGTGTCGGCGATGGGGTCCAGGGGGTCGGCCGAGTCGGCCTGCCGCCAGACCAGCGCCGCCCCGGCGCAGCCGAAGACGACGGGCCACAGCAGGTGTCCGCTGATGCCCAGGCCCACCGACTGCACGATCCACAGCAGCCCGGTGCCGAGCGCGGCGAGGGCGAGCAGCATCCCCCAGTCCACCCGGCGGGCGGGCCGGGTCGGGGAGCGCAGCCCGGCGCGGCTGGCCGACTCCAGCCCGGGGGCCGTCGTGTCGGGTGCGGGCGGCATCAGCAGCCAGCAGAGCCCGTACGCGATGACGCCGACGAACTGGGTGATGGCCAGCACCACGAACGCGATCCGCACCACCATCAACGGCCAGCCCAGGTGCTGAGCGAGCCCGGTGCAGACCCCGCCCAGCACCGAGCCCTCACGGATCCGGGTCATCCGCCGGGGGGCGCCGGGCTCCGGCTCGGACAGCCGGACCGGGGCCGGCGGGGGGAGGGCGGCCGGCGGGGGGAAGGCGGGCGGAGCGAAGGTCGGCGACGCCGGGCCGTCGGGGGACCACGAC
>JAOPXW010000256.1 GCA_025964935.1 Friedmanniella sp.
CGGTTGTGAAGTCTTTCCACGAGTCCGACGACGACTTGGTGGCAGCCGCCTGCTTCTCCGCCTGGTCTCGGTCCGCGGCCGCCTTCTCGTCCAGCAGACCCTTGTAGGTGGCCAGCGGGTCGACGTACCCCTCCAGAACCCCCTGGACCGTCTTGAGCCATTCCTCCTGCGCCTTCGCGGCGGCCTCGGTCTGAGCCGCGGTCACGCCCATGGCGGCACCGGTCTCGCCGGTCGCGGCGGCGATCTGCCTCTCGCTCGCGACAACATCAGGCTGGGTATCGACCAGCTCCTTGTAGTGCCCGATCAACGCTTCGAGGGCATGTGCCTTGTCGACGGCGGACCTGTCGCCGCCATTGAAGGCCGCCTGGATGGCCAGCTGCGTCTGGTACTCCTCCAGCAGCGGCAGGATCTGCGCGTAGGCGTCCTTGTTGCCGAGCACACTGTCGGTCATCGACTGGGTAGAGATGCCCAGCTTGTCGGCCAGGTCGAGCAGGCCGTCGTCCTGCAGGGCCTTCGCCGCTGACCGGCGCACCGACTCGTCGATGACCCCATTGGTGGCTTCGAGGGCCTGCTTGTAGCTCTGCTGCGCAGACGTGGCCCTCTCGGTGGCCCTGGCGACGGCGAAGGTGGCGGCAGAGTTGTCGTCGCTGGCGGAACTGAGCAGCGCGAACGACCCGATGACCCCGGTGATCGCCAGCCCCCACGGGCCGCCGAACATGCTGAGCAGCCCGCCGCCGGCGCCCTTGAGGACACCCATGGCGCCGCCCGCGTTGACCGCGGACGCCCGCATCACGTCGAACGCGAAGCTGATTCCCTTGGCCGTGTTAGCGACCGGCCCGCCCAGCAGGTGGAAGCCCGCCAGGGCGGCCATCGCTGCCTTGACGGGGCCGGGCAGGTCGTTGATGAAGCCGAGGACGTCGCCGCCGACGTTGACGAGGTGGGTGAGCGTCTGAATGACGAGCCGCAGCGGACCCTGAGCCCCCTCACCGAGGGCGATGAAGACCGTCTCCGCCGCGCTCGACAGGTTGTTCAGGTCACCGCCGAGGTTGTCCATCAACTGGGCGGCGACCCGTGAGGCGAAGCCGGCGTCGTTGGTCTTGGCTGCCCACTCGGCAACCCCTTTGGCGCCCTCCTTGTAGAGGACGGAGGCGGCCCGCACGGCGTCGGAGCCGAAGATCGTTTCCAGGGTGGTGTTGCGCTGCTGCTCGGTGAGCCCGGCCAGGCCGGACTTCAGCTGACCGGCGACGCCTTCGAGTCCGACGAAGTTGCCCCGCGCGTCGAAGGCGGAGAAGCCGACCGCGTCCATCGCCTCGGCGGCCTGCTTCGAGTTGGGCGTGAGTGCCTGCAGCATCGCCTTGAAGGAGGTGCCCGCGTCGGAGCCGATCAGCCCGTTGTGCGCGAAGAGCGCCAGGGCGCCGGCGGTGTCCTCGATGGAGAGGCCAGCCTGGTTGGCGACCAGGGCGGACTGGTTGAGGGCCGCGGCCATGTCGTGCACCGAGCCCTGCGCCTTGCCTGCGCCCGCGGCCAGGAGGTCGGCGACGTGGGACATCTGGTCGCCCTTGAGCCCGAACACCGACAGGGCGGTGGCGCCCACCTCTGCGGCCTCCGCCACCTCCATCTGCCCGGCCGCGGCCAGGTTCAGCGCGCCCGCCAGACCGCCGCCCATGATGTCTCTCGCGGACACCCCGGCCTTCGACATTTCGGTGATGCCCTGCGCGGCCTCCACCGCGCTGTACTGCGTCTTGGCCCCGGCCTCCATGGCGGCGTCCCGCAGCTGCCCCATGGTTCCCGCGCTGGCCTGCGTGGCTGCTTGAACGGCGCTCATGGACTTGTCGAAGTCCATGCCCTTGTAGGCGGCGTAGCCCATGCCCAGGGCGACCGCACCCAGGCCGGCGGTGAGCGGGGTCAGGGAGGTACCCAGCAGCCCGTTCGAGGCCGCGAGCGAGCGGTTCGCGGTCTCCTGCACCCGCGCCGACAGCGACGCCGACTCCGCCGCCCGGGTGTGCGCCCGCATCTGCTGCTCGGCCGACGCCGACGCCGACGTGGACGCCTTGACGTTGGAGGCCGCCACCTTCGCGGCGGCACTCTGCTGGACGCCCGCCGACGACGCGGCCCCCGCGCTCGCCTCGGCGTTCGCCCGCGCCACCACGCTGTTGAAGGCGACCACGTCCCGGGACGCCCTCGCCAGCTCCGGGGACAGCAGGTTGCGGGCCGTCAGGACCGTCTCTAGGACGCGCTGGGGCATCAGGTCACCGCCAGGCCGGACGGCAGCCGGCACGGTCGCGACGCACCAGCCTGCCGCCCGGAGTCATCAGTCACCGGTCACCACCGCGGCGTCCCGCACCGGCCGGCGGAGCAACCACACCCGCTCCTCGGTCCGGCCGCCGCCGGGCAGGTGCTCAACGACATCGGTCTGGCCGACGACCTGCCAGCACTCCCCGCCCAGCGTGTTCAGCTCGGCCAGCGACGTCGCCGAGGGCGCGTGCTGATACTCCCAGCGGGTCATCACGACTAGGCCACCGTTCGACGCAGCATGAGCTCGCCGCCCCAGGTGGCGAGCTTGCTCAGAAAGGGGGGCACTGGAGCGAGCACCTCCCATCCGTCGTCGATGAGGTCACTGAGTCCACTGCTCCAGCCATTGAGCGCGGCCTGCCTCTGCTGCTCGGCGAGCGGGTGGTCGATGGTGGGCAGGCTGTCCCGGTTCGATGCGTACGTGCGGAACTCATAGGCCATCAGGGGCTCCTAGTCGTGCGGATTTGAAGGTGAGTCGGTGAAGTGGTGCCGGGGCGCAGGTTCCCGCCGGAAGGGGGACCTCAAGGAGGACCGGCGTAGTGGGCACCTTCGCTCCCCGTCGGCGGCAGATCGAGAAACCCGCCGCGGGATGACGTGAACGCCCCGGCACCAAGATCAGTGGGCGAGCTGTCGAGCGGCCGGCTCCGAGCTCGTGGGCTCTATGCCAGCGGCGGACTGCTCCAGCGACTCCGCCTCCTCGA
>JAOPXW010000257.1 GCA_025964935.1 Friedmanniella sp.
CCTCGACCGCCGGCCCGCTGGCCGCCGGTGACCTGCCGGTCCCCTCCGGCTGGCGCCGGGTCAGCCTGCCCGGCGGTGACGAGCAGGGCTACCAGGGCAACGGCACCTGGGTGCACGCGCGGGACGCGCGCTACGCGGCCCAGGACGCCATCACGATCGGGTGCGCCCCCGTCACCCGGGACGACTACCCGGACCCGGTGGCCGCCCTCGAGGGGAACTTCCGCCGGGGGTCCGCCCCGGGGGTGGGGCTGGTGCTGCAGTTCGCGCGCGCCGCCGACGCCAGCGCCTACTTCGAGCGCTACCGGGCCCAGGTCCAGGCCTGTCAGGGCCTGACCGACCCGGTACGGACGACCATCCTCCCGAGCGCGACCGGACTGATCGACCGACGCGTCTACCCCGACGGTCGCTGGACCGAGGTCGCCGGGCTCGACGGGGCCCGCCTCACCCTGGTCATCCTGAGCGAGGACCCGGCCCCGGTCTCGGCCGCGGACGCGCGGCGGCTGCTGGCCCGGCTCGGCTGAGCCGCGCGGCGGCCGCCGGCTCGTCTCGGCCGAACCGCGGGGGCTAGGCGACCTCGAAGGTCACCGCGTCCTGGGCGTAGTCGGCACTGGCCAGCCGGACGGTGATCTCGTGACCCAGCGGCAGGTCGGTGCCCACCACCTTCGCCTCGATGGCCGGATCCTTGATCATCACCGTGCCGCGGGTCTTGCCCTTGTCCACCTCGATCACGGTGGCCGTGAAGGTCTGGCCGACCCGGTCGGACAGCAGGAAGACCTCCACCAGGTCGACGATCGCCCGGTCGTACTGCTTGGCCCGCCGGTCGACGGCGGCCATCTCGGCCGGCAGCGCGTCCAGCCCGCGCAGCACCCAGGCCGGGACCGGCCGGTCGGCGCACAGGGCCACGCAGACCTCGCTGCCGTAGCGGTCCACCAGCCGCCGCAGCGGGGCGGTCACGTGGGCGTAGTCGGTGGCCAGGGCCGAGTGCTCGGCGTCGGTCGGGACGCCGCCGCTGAACGCCTGGTAGCCGGCCCCGCGGAACAGCGACGTGCAGGCGTTCAGCATCGCCGCGTGCTCGGGCCGGGACGGGTCCAGCGAGCGGACGAACTCGGGGTAGTCCAGCTCGGCCGGCCAGAGGATGTGCAGGGCCTTCGCGGTCTGCCGCAGCCGGCGCAGCGAGTCCGGGTCCGCCGGGGGCATGGTGCGCAGGATCCCGACCTGGCCGTACAGCATGATGTGGGCCGCGGCCATGCCGGTGAGCAGCGAGATCTGGGCGTTCCAGCCCTCCGCGGGCAGTGGCGTCCGGAACTCCAGGTGCCAGGCCCCGTCGCCCTGCCCGGGGGTGCCCCGGGTGATCTCCTGGCTCGGGATGGGCAGGCTGACCCCGCCGCGGTCCCGCTCCTGCTGCTCCCGCAACCGGCCGACCTCCTTGAGCAGCGCCAGCGTCTCGCGCGGCTGTCCGCCGTCGATCTCGGTCTGGGCCTGGCCGTAGTCGAGCTGCTCGCGGCTGCGGACCCGGGCGCGGACCACCTCGGCGTCGGTCATCTGGCCGTAGCGGTCCAGCTCGATGGTCCACAGCAGGGCCGGGCGGTCCTCACCCGGGAGCAGGCTGGCCGCGCCCTCGCTCAGCACGGGCGGGTGCAGCGGGGTCTTGCGGTCGGGGGCGTAGAGGGTGGCGCCGCGGCGGTGGGCCTCGGCGTCGACCGGGTCCCCCGCGGTCACGAAGGCGGCCACGTCGGCGATCGCGTAGGAGACCCGGAAGCCGTGGTCCGTCCGGGTCAGGTGCATCGCCTGGTCGAGGTCGCGGGACCCCGGCGGGTCGATGGTGAGCAGCTCCAGGTCGGTGCGGTCCCGGTAGTCCGGACCGCGCTCCGGGTGTCGGGCGGCGGCCGCCTCGGCGGCGGCCTGCACGGCCGGGTCGAAGTCGGCGGGAACCTCCAGGGTCGCGCGGATGCGTGCGAGTCCGGCGGCCAGGTCCGGGGGCACGTCATCGGGCAGTCCGACCTTACGTACGGGCATGTCGGTGAGACTATCGCCCCGCGCGGGCCCCCACCCCGGGAGCCGCCAGACTCGTCGGGGCTCAGTCCGCGGCGGACCCGACCGGACGACGCGGCACCGGCACCCCGTCCAGCGCGCTGTTGGCCAGCGCGTCGGCCCGCTTGTTGAGCTCCCGCGGCACCCAGGTCCACACGACCTCGGCCGGGCGGAGCCGGCTGGCCTCCATGGCCAGCGGCTTCATGTCGGGGTGCTTAATCTTCCAGCGGCCCGCCATCTGCTCCACCACCAGCTTGGAGTCCATCCGCACCTCGACCCGGGCGTCCGGGTCGATCTCGCGGGCCATCTGCAGTCCGGCGATCAGGCCCTTGTACTCGGCCACGTTGTTGGTCGCGCGCCCGATGCTGAGGCCCTCGGTCATCAGGGTCTCCCCGGTCACGGCGTCGCGGACCAGGGCCCCGTACGAGGCGGGCCCGGGGTTGCCGCGCGAGCCGCCGTCGGCCTCCACGATCAGCCGCCGCTCCGACACCCGGCGGACCCGGGTCGGCTGCGGCTCGCTCTCGTACGGGTCGGCGAAGACGTCGGGCCCGTCCTGCACGTCGGCGGGTCGGCGCGCCATCAGCGGGCCCCGGCCACGGCGTACACACCCGTCACGGTGGTCACAGCCGTCACGGTGGTCACAGCCGTCTTGGTGGTCACAGCCGTCACAGTGCTCACAGCCCCGACTGCGCGGTCCGGATGAGGATCCGGCCGCACTCCTCGCAGCGCAGGACCTCGTCGGCGGGTGCGGCGGCGTACTCGCGCAGGTCGGCGGAGTTCAGCTCGAGCTGGCAGCCGGTGCACCGCCGGGCCCGCAGCTCAGCGGCGCCGACGCCGCCGTGGGTGGCGGCGATCTTGCCGTACAGCGTGAGCAGGTCGGCCGGCACCTGAGGGGCGATCTCGGCCCGCTCGGTCCGCCGGTCGGCCACGTCGACGTCGAGCTCGGCCAGCTGGGCGTCGCGTTTGGCGGCGGTGGTGTCCCACTCGGCCTGCAACGCCGCAGCCTTCGTCCGCAGGGTCTCGCGACGCCGCTGCGCATCCTCCAGCTGCTCCATCACCTCGAGCTCGGCGTCCTCCAGCACCCCGATCCGGCGCTTGAGGTGCTCGACCTCCTCGACCATCGAGGACAGCGCCTTGGGGTCGGCGACCGAGCCCTCGCCGATCCGCTTGTGGTTGCGGGCCAGCCGCTCCCGTACGGGCTCCAGCTCGCTCTCGGCCCGGCTCTGGTCCCGCTCGAGGTCGGACACCTCGGTGTCGACCGCGACCAGGTCCGAGGCGACCGCCGCGCGCGCCGCCTTGAGCCGCGCGATCTCGGCGTGCTCGGGCAGGGTCTTGCGTCGGTGGTCCAGCTGGGACAGTGCGGTGTCGACCGCCTGCAGGTCGAGCAGCCGCAGCTGCGCGTTCGTGTCGGCTCTGATGTTGTGGCCCTCCTCGTCCCGCGTGGCCCGGGGACGCCCGGGACCGTGCCCCACCCTACTGACTGAGACGTTCCCTGGCTTTTCCTCAGCCCGGGGGAATGTTTCGTCGGCTATGGGAGTTGTCGCCATCAGCGGCGGGAGATCTCCCATCTTCGGGGCCGCGATCATTGTGGCCACAACGACGTGCGCCTTGGACACGCAGCAGCGTCAGGACACCTCTATGACCACCGTGGCACGGCCCCCGTCGGACACTCAGACCATCTCCCCCGCGACCGCCGGTGCGGTCAACCCGATCGCGGCCAAGTTCGTGGGCCGCAAGTACCTGCAGCTCGTGCTGGTGCTCGGGGCCCTCAGCGCGATCGGCCCGCTGACCATCGACACCTACCTGCCGGCCCTGCCGCAGCTCACCCAGGAGATGAACGCGTCGGCCTCGCAGGCCCAGCTGACCATCACCGGGCTGCTGATCGGCCTCGGCTTCGGCCAGCTGCTGATCGGCCCGATGTCGGACGCGGTCGGTCGCCGGAAGCCGCTGCTGATCGGCCTGGCCGGGCACGGCCTGATGTCGGTGCTGTGCGCGCTGGCGCCCTCCATGACCATCCTCGCCGTCACCCGCACCCTGCAGGGTCTCGCCGGTGCCGCGGTCGCCGTGGTCTCGATGGCCATCGTCCGTGACCTGTTCAGCGGTATCCGGGCGGCCCAGCTGCTCTCCCGGCTGATCCTGGTTCTGGGTGTCGCCCCGATCCTGGCTCCCTCGCTCGGCAGCGCGCTGCTCAAGGTCACCGACTGGCAGGGCATCTTCGTCGCCCTCGCCCTGGCCGCCGTCGCGCTCTTCGTCCTCGCCCTGGTCGCCCTGCCGGAGACGCTGCCCGAGCACCGTCGCCAGCCGCTGACCGTACGCGGCTCGCTGCGGGCCTACCGCGCCCTGTTCAGCGACCGGCTGTTCGTGGTCATGGTGCTGATCGCGGGCTTCATGTTCGCCACGCTCTTCGCCTACATCTCCGGGTCGCCGTTCATCCTCCAGGGTCTCTACAACCTGTCCCCCCAGCAGTTCGGCCTGGCCTTCAGCGCCAACGCCGTCGGCCTGATCCTGATGACCCAGCTCAACCCGCTGCTGGTCAAGCGCTACAGCCCGGTCAGCGTGCTCGGGGTGGCCGTCGCGGTCGCCTTC
>JAOPXW010000268.1 GCA_025964935.1 Friedmanniella sp.
CCTCCGTGAGTAGAATAGAAAGAACTGACAGGGCCAAGCCTGCCAGTGGGAGCCGACGCCTACCCGCCCTCGGGCCGGACCTGTGGAGAGGTGGGCGCGTCTCCGATGCTGGGGATAACCCGCCCGCGCAGGCGCGGCCTCGGCTACGGCGGCGCGGCGCGGCCGCGCCCCTCGGAGCTTGGAAAGAGGAAGGAAACGCGGGACAGTGAGAACAGCTGCGCAGTGCCCCGGCCGGGAATGCAGCGGCGTTGGTGTTAGCCGCCACAGCCGGCCGCCGGCGGACGAGACCAGGGGAGTGACCAGGTGACGAACCAGACCACGATCCCGGTCGGGATCTACTGGAAGCCCGGGGTGTGGGACCTCGCCCGATCGGCGTACATCGCGGACCTGGACACCGACTCGGACTCACCCGGTGCCTTCGTCGGCTGGCTCGCCCATGCGCTCGAGCTGCATGCCCGCCTCACGCCACAGCAGCGGGCCGACATTGCCGCGGCGGCCGAACACCACCGCGTGCAGGTGAGCACCCGCAAGAGCTTCAGCAAGAAGCACGACCTGCCCCCCTCGACGATCGCGGCGGTCGAGGACGCGATCGTCACGGACCGCCAGCAGCTCGGGCGCGCCATCGGTCGCTCGGCATTCACCCTGGAGGCGGTCATCGCGGCCGCCGACGAAGCACGCCAACGTCTAGGCCGTGAGCTGCCCCCGCCTCCGCAAAAGCTCAGCAACCGACCGCCGCGGCGCCGGCCAGCACACTTCAGCTGACCTCTGCCCGGGTCGCTCGAACTCGGCCGGTCGGCCGGTCCAATCTTGTCGAAAGCGGCCCGTTGTGTCAGCGGCCGCCCCGACCGCCGCCGAACCGACTTCCGCCGAGGTGATCGCTGCCGGGGACCGATCCGACCTAGGTGACTGCGGGACCGATCCGCAACGTCTCGCAGTCACCTAGGAGGAAGCAATGTCAACCACCGTCACTTTCGCCGGCAACCTCGTCGAGGACCCGGAGTTGCTCTACACCCGCGAGGGCAAGCCGTTCGTGAGCTGCCGGGTCCTGGTGAACCGCCGGGTCCAGAACGACGAGGGGGAGTGGGTCAACGACGAGCCCATGCCGCACAAGGTCAAGGTCTACGGATCCGCCGCCACGCACGTCCACGACAGCTGCGGCTCCGGGGACCCGATCTTCGTGCACGGCCTCGAGCGCACCGAGAGCTGGCCGGTCAAGGAGACCGGCGAGAAGCGCACCAAGAACGTCGTGGTCGTCGACAACCGCTTCGGCGAGGGCGGCATTTCGCTTACGTACGTCTCCGCCCGGATCGAGCGTGCCGAGCGCGCCGCGGCGCAGGCCGGCTGAGGGGCGGGAGGGCCCGATGGATCTCGTCGTTCAGTCCCCAGACGAACTGCTCGCCGCAGTGCCCCACGTCCTCGGGTTCAAGCCCGAGGAGTCGATCATCCTGGTCCCCTTCGGGCCCGGTCTCCCGATTACCCGCGTCGACCTGCCCAAGACGGCGCGGGATAGGGATGAGGTCTGGGATGCGATCGCGGACGTCTACGGACGGCATGCCCGGCCAGACGCGCGGGTCGGCATCGTCTGCATCACCGAGGACCGCCGCAGCGCTGAGCTGGCCAGCCAGCACCTGTCCACCCACCTGGACACCGTCGGCATCACCACGCACCTGAGATTGTGGGCCGACGGCGAGCGCTGGCGGGAGTTCAACACCGGGGCCACCGGCCTGCAGACCCAGGCGACCGCCGAGCGGATCGCCGCGAAGACCGTTCTGACCGGCGCTGTCCAGCCCGCCGCCAACCGGGCCTCCCTGGCAGCGTCCCTGGTCGGAGACCGTGAGCCGCTCGCCCAGGTACTCCCCGAGGCGCGCGCCGCGGCAGTCACGCGCAGCCCCAGCGGCGAGCGCGAGTGGGCCCTGGACCGACTCGAGCTGTTCCACGCCGACGGCAACCGCCTCACCGACGTCGACGGCGCTCGGATGCTCGTGGCCCTGGAGACCATCAGCACCCGAGACGCGCTCTGGGAGGACATGAGCACCCAGAACACTGCCTCCCACATCTCCCTCTGGACTGACCTCACACGGCGCGCGCCGGACGAGGTCCGCGCGGCGCCGGCCTCGATGCTCGGCTTCGCCAGCTGGCTGCGCGGCGACGGGGCACGTGCCTGGTGCGCACTCGACGAGGTGCCGGCCGACCGGCCCTACTCCATGGCCGGCATCGTCGCTTCGGCGCTGCAGAACGGCCTCCATCCCCGGGAGTGGGAGCGCCACCAGGCGCAGATGCGCGAGGTTGCCGCCGAGCTCGACGAGTCGTTCGTTCCGAAGCCACCCGGCCACCACAACCAGCGGGACGCCCCACGGGCGCAACCCGCCACCGACCGACCCGCCCCCGGCCGCTGAGGAGAGATCCGTGATGGACCACGACGACACCACCCCGCAGCAGAGCGTCACCGAGCGCCAGCTGCGGCGCCTGGTCGTGCCGGCACCTGCCGCGTACGACCCGAGCAAGCGGATCGACGTCATCCACGAGCCCGACCTCGACCTTCTGTGGGGATGCACCGAATGAGCGCCACAACCAGCGACGCCGACGAGGCCGACCGCCTCGCACGCGTCAAGCTCAGTTGCACCATCGAGCCCGGCGACCTCCGCGTCACCGGGCTGGTCAGCGAGCTCGGGGCAAGCAAGGTCCTCGGCTACCTCGAGGCCGCCGCCGAGGTTGAGCCTCACTGGGCCTTCTCGATCGGCCGCGATCTCGCCCACGTCGACGCCAGCCGGGTGCTCGAGCAGGCAGAGAGCCGCGGCATCCGGTTTCTCACCCCGGCCGACGCCGAGTGGCCCAACCGACTCGGAGCGCTGCGCGACGCCGGCGCCCTGCACGACCGTGGCGGCGAACCTGTCGGCCTGTGGATCAGAGGCGAGGCGAAGGCGACCTCCGCCAGGTGACGGCCAACGCTGTGGCGGTGGTCGGATCACGAGCTGCGACCAGCTACGGCATGGAGCAGGCGAGCGACCTGAGCCGAGAGCTGACCTCCATGGGTCAGACCATCGTCAGCGGCCTCGCGGTCGGTGTCGACCAGGCCGCCCATCGCGGAGCTCTGGCCGCCGGCGGACCCACCATCGCCGTGATGCCCTGCGGAGTCGATCGCCCCTATCCGACCGCGCACGCGCAGCTGCTCGTGGCCATCGCGCAGCGCGGCCTGGTCGTCTCCGAGACCCCGCCCGGCACGGATCCCACCCGGACTCGATTCTTGGCACGAAACAGGATCGTGGCGGGGCTCTCGGAGGGGACCGTGGTCGTAGAGGGCGCAGTCCGCCGCGGCGCGCTCAACACAGCCCATTGGACCACCAACCTCCACCGGCCCCTCATGGGCATGCCTGGCCCCGTCACCAGCGCCGCCTCCACCGGCGTCAACCAGCTGATCCGGTCCGGCCGGGCATCCATGGTCACGAACGCCCAGGAGGTCCTCACCGACCTCACCGCGGCCGCCACCGTGACGAGCGCGCCACCGATCGACGAGTCGTGCGTCCCCGCGACGCGGCGCAAGGCGCCCGACCGCGTCCCACCGACCGGGGTCACGATGTCGCGATCTGCGCCCAGCCGGTAGCTGCTGCCGGCGGACCCGATGCTCTCGGCAGACCGAGCAGAGGTCGGTCCCGGCTCAGACAGAACTGCTCTTGGTGGTGCGACGACGGCTGCTGTCCGGCGCCGCCAAGGTCCAGCCGAACCGGTCCTGATCGAGGGCCGGCGCGCATACAAGGTACTCGTGAGCCAAGAGCCCAGCTCACGGCATGCACCCCATCACCCGGAGGGTTCTCGCCCGCGGAACGGGCCACGGATCCTGTTTGGACCCCTGCCAGTCGGCTCGAAACGCCGGACCTGTGTCGGTCCTCTCGACTAGGGTCATGTCACGTGACGATCACTCCGGGGGACCAGTTCGCAGCGCCAGGGTCGGTGCTTGAGATCCGCGACGAAACTTGGCTCGTCACGCGCACGGAGCGAGCCACGGATGGCTGGTTCGTCGAGGTCACCGGACTCAGCGAGCTGATCCGAGGAACGTAGGCGACGTTCTCGTCGGCCAGGCCGCGTTCCTAGCGATGCCATCGCTACGCGCCTCGCGTCTGGAAGTCGACTAGGTACTTACATGCGTTCTGGTCGGCATGTAAGTTCAGGTCATGAACCATTCCCGTCGTTCCCAAGAAGAGCGCTCGGCGTCGACTCGGCTGTTGTTGTTGGACGCCACCGTCACCTGTCTGGTCGAACGAGGATATTCCGGCACCACGCTTGCTGCGGTAGCCGAGCAGGCTGGCGTCTCCCGAGGAGCACAGCTGCACCACTACGGCACTCGTGATCGTCTCGTCACGGCTGCTGTCGAACACCTGGCGCAGAGGCGACTCGATGAGGTCCGCGCCAAGGTGGTCGGTTTGGCGGACGATGTTGACAGGCCACGTCAAGCCCTGGACCTGCTGGCAGGGGCCTTGTCCGGGTCGTTGTACGCCGCGACCTTGGAGCTCTGGGTGGCTGCGCGTTCGGACACGATGCTGCGCGAGGCGTTGTTGCCGGTGGAGCAGCGGGTCACCGCTGCCCTGACCGGATTGTGCCGCCGCTACATAGTCGACGATGCCCTTCTGGCGCAGTTGACCCTTGATGTCGTCCTTGGTCGGGGTGTCGGCGGGCTGCTCGTGCCGTTTTCGCCGACGCGACAGCGCAAGGCCCTGGACGCGTGGGCGTCGCTGTTGGCCGCCAGGCTGGCGGCGCACCGATGAATGACGCGTACCCGTCGGGGGTGGGTCCTGCGACTGCAGCTAAGGACGACGAGTTTCTGCCACCGCACGCCCAGGATTGTTTCGGCTGTGGGCCGGGTAACCCCCACGGCCACCATTTGCAGGCCCGTCGCAGCGGTGAGGGTGTTGATGCCCAGCATGTGTTCGACAAGCGGCACGTCGGTGCCCCCGGTATCGCACACGGGGGAGCCGTCGCGACCGTGGTCGACGACCTGTTCGGCTTCCTGCTATACGTAGTCGGCGAGCTGGCCGTGACCCGCAACCTAAACGTCGAATATCTCGCTCCGGTCCGGCTCGGCGTGCCCTACCAGTGTCAGGCAGAGCTCGCCCAAAGAGAGCGGCGGAAACTCTTCATGAACGCGCGGGTTAAGGACCAGGGTGGCTTGGTGGTGGTGACCGCGCGGGCACTGTTCCTCACCGTTGACGTCGCACACTTCGGCGACGAAGGCGCGGCGACTTTCGACATGCTGAGGAGGCGGTGAGTATGGAGACTCGGCCTGCCGAGCAACTGTTGGTCGACGTGCTGCTCACCGACCACGGTCCGTGCGGGCCCTACGACGCCTACCGACGTCTACGTGAACTTGCCCCCGTCCTGGTGACAACCTCGGGCGCTCTGGTGCTGACGCGCTACGACGACTGCGCCGCAGCACTGCGCGACCCGGCTTTGGGCAAAGCCGACGAGTCGCTAGGCTTCCGGTTGTCGGAGGTGCCCGAAGAGCTTCAACGCAGGGCGATGCAACGGTTTCGCCGCACGATGCTGTTCCGCAATCCCCCTGACCACAAGCGTCTGCGTCACCTCGTGGCCTCCGCGTTCACCCCGCGTCACACCGAACAGTTGCGCCGCAAGGTCGTCGCTCAGATCGATGACTTGTTGGACGGACTCTCCGGAAGAACAACCGCCGACATGATCTCCGAGCTCGCTCTACCCCTACCAGTGGGAGTGATCGGAGACCTGCTCGGTGTCCCGTTGAAAGACAGGACCATGGCCGCCCCGCTGGTGCGCGACCTCGTGGCCCCCCTAGAGCCCGCTGCTGATGCGGCGGCGGTCCGGAGAGCGGCTGAGGCCGAGGACGAGCTCGCGGAGTACTTCAGCCGCCTTCTGACGGTCAAGAGGGACCGGCCCGAGGACGACCTCTTGAGCCGCCTCGCGACTGCCCGAGGCGACGATGTCCTCGATGACGACGAGTGCGTCGGTAGCGCGATCCTCCTCTTCGCGGCCGGCTTCGAGACGACTACCAACCTGATCGGCAACGGATTGGCCGCGCTGCTGGACGCACCTGACCAGCTCGCGATGTTGCGCGAGCGGCCTCAACTGGCGGCCGCTGCTGTCGAGGAGTTGTTGCGCTACGACACTCCCGTGCAGACCGATGGCAGAACTGTCCTGGAGTCGACCCGTGTCGCTGGGGTGGACCTCGAACCCGGGCAGGTTGTGCTCACCCTGCTCGGGGCAGCCAACCGGGATCCAGCCCGGTACCCGGATC
>JAOPXW010000280.1 GCA_025964935.1 Friedmanniella sp.
CCTGGACGAGACCGGCGACCCGGCTCGGGCGGTCTTCGCCGTACGGCTGCTGATCGCACCCTCGGAGCCGGCAGGAGACGGTCGGTCGGCGGCGAACCCGAGGCAGGGGACCGGGCCGAGCGGCTCCGCGCTGGCCGACGGAGGCGGCGGGTCCGCCCCCGGCAAGCTCTGGCACAGCAGTCCCGCAAGTCCCGGGCGGTGACCCTGACCGCAGCGTGACCCGGACCTCAGGACCGGGCGGCGGTCATCCGGTAGACCGCACGGAACGGGAGCAGACGCACCAGGACGGCCACGGCCCGGGCGTCGCGACCGACCACCTGCCGGGGGGCCGGTCGGGGCTGGGTCAGCGCCGCCACCACCCGCCGGCCCACCACCTCCGGGGCAAGACCCCGGTGACCACGTCCGGCGAAGCTCCGCATGGCCTCGAGCTGAGGTGCGTACCGGTCCAGGGCCTCGGGTGGCAGCTGCGAGGTGACCGACTCCGCAGCCACCTCACCGTGTCCCCAGATCGCGGTGGCGATGACGCCGGGCTCGATCAGCACCACCGTGATCCCCCAGGGGGCCAGCTCGGCCCGCATCGACCCGGCCAGACCCACCAGCGCGTGCTTGGACGCCTGGTAGGCCCCGAGCATCCCGGCGGCGATCCGGCCCCCGATCGAGCCGATCAGCACGATCCGGGCGTCGCCGTCCTGCTCCCGGGCCTGGCGCAGGGCGGGGAGCACGGCCTGGGTCATGGCCAGCTGGCCGACCACGTTGATCTCCAGCTGCCGGCGCAGGTCGGCGAGCGGCAGATACTCCAGCGGCCCGGGAAAGGCCGTCCCGGCGTTGTTCACCAGTCCGTGCAGCGGACCCAGCGAGCAGATGCGGGCCCCGGCGGCGGCGACCGAAGCCTCGTCGAGCAGGTCCATCAGCACGGGAGTCACCCGGTCGCCGTGATCGGCGACCAGCGCCGCCGCATCCTCGGGCCGCCGTACGGTGGCCACCACCGCGAAGCCGGCCGCGACCGCCTCCGCCACACTCGCCCGCCCGATACCGGTGGACGCCCCGGTCACCACCACTCGTCGCTCCATGACCACCAGTGTGGAACCGTGCGCCCGACCGGCAGCGGGCGGCCCGCGCGTCGGCCACGGTGTCGACCGGGGCCGGCGGCCCCGCGGCGACTAGGCTGCGGGACGCACCGGCGTGGTGCGGAACGCCGATCAGGAGGACGCCATGTCCGGAGCAGCATCGCGGGGAGCCGCCCACCATGGCTGAGCCCCGCCGGCGTCGCTCCGTGTCCCAGACCTTCCTGGTCGACCTGCTGCTCGGCCAGCTCGACGGCCTGCTGCCGGGGGACTCCCGGTCCCTCGACGTGGTCGACCTCGGCGGTGGCACCGGTGGCCTGGCGATCTCGCTGGCCGAGCGCGGCCACCGTGTCACCGTGATCGACCCCAGCCCCGACGCCCTGGCCTCGCTGGACCGGCGCACCTCCGACGCCGGGCTGGGCGGCCGCATCCGCGGCGTCCAGGGTGACGCCGCCGACCTCGTCTCCCTGGTCGGGGCCGAGGGTGCGGACGTGGTCGTCTGCCACCGCGTCCTGGAGGTCGTCGACTCCCCGGCCGAGGCGCTGGCGGCCATGGCGACCGTCCTGCGCCCCGGGGGAGTCCTCAGTCTGCTGGTCTCCCAGCGCCACTCGGTGGTCCTGACCCAGGCCCTGGCCGGGCACCTGGAGCTGGCCCGGCAGGCGTACGCCGACCCCGCCCGCTTCGACCACGACAGCGTCCTGCGCCTGGTCACCGGGTCAGGCTTCGCCGTGCTCGCGAGTCACGGGATCGGCGCTGTCGCCGACCACGTCCCCGAGTCCGTGCTGGAGAGCGAGGCGGGCGCGTACGCGGTCCTGGCGGCCCTGGAGGCCGACATCGCGCAGGACCCGGCCTTCCGGGCCCTTGCGCCGCAGGTGCACGTCTTCGCCCAGCGCCCGGCCCGCCCCCTCGGCTAGCCGGCCCGGCGGCCTCGCCCGCGACGCCGGACCCGTTCCCGAGACGGGCGGACCCAGGGAGCGTGGGCTAGAATCGAACACGTGTTCGATACCAAGGCGGCTCAGCGATGACCGTCCGCACGATCCTGCACGTCGACATGGACGCCTTCTACGCCTCGGTCGCGCTGCGGACCCGCCCCGAGCTGCGGGGCACCCCCGTCATCGTCGGGGGCTCGACCCGCGGGGTGGTGCTCTCGGCCACGTACGAGGCCCGGGCCCGCGGCGTACGGTCGGGGATGTCCTCGACGCAGGCCCGTCGGCTGGCTCCGCAGGCCACCTTCGTCCCGCCCGACTTCGACAGCTACGCCGCCGTCTCGCGCGCCATCGTGGCCGTGTTCCAGACCGTCACCTCGGTGGTGGAGTCAGCCTCGGTCGACGAGGCCTTCCTCGACCTCACCGGGTCGGTCAAGATGTTCGGGACGCCGGCGAGCATCGGGGAGCACCTGCGCGCGGTCGTCGCCGACGAGCAGCAGATCACCTGCTCGGTCGGCATCGGCCCGTCCAAGTTCGTGGCCAAGATCGCGTCCCGGGCCGCCAAGCCGGACGGGCTGGTGGAGGTGCCCGCCGACGGGGTGGTGGCCTTCCTGCACCCGCTCCCGGTCGAGGCCATGTGGGGGGTCGGGGCGGCCACGGCCGAGAAGCTGCACCGGCTCGGTCTGTATACGGTGGCCGACCTGGCGCACACCCCCCGGGGCACGCTGCAGCGGGCGTTCGGACCGCAGGCCGGGGCGATGCTGCACCACCTGGCCTGGGGCCGCGACGCCCGACGGGTCAACCCGCGCGAGCCGGAACGCAGCGTCGGCTCGCAGGAGACCTTCTCGGTCGACACCGACGACCCCGACCTCGTCCGGCGGGAGCTGCTGCGGATGGCGGACCGGACCGCCGCCCGGATGCGCAAGGCCCGGCTGCTGGGTCGAACGGTCGTGGTCAGCCTGCGCTTCGCCGACTTCTCCGAGCTCACGCGGTCGGCCACCCTGACCGCCGCCACCGACGTGACCGAGGAGATCTACGCGCAGGCCGTCTCCATCTACGAGCGGCTCGGCCTCCAGCGGGCCCGGATCCGACGGGTCGGGGTCCGGGTCGAGCACCTGGTCGAGGCCGGGCAGGCCTACCGGCAGCCTCGGCTCACCGACCCCGAGCGGGGGTGGCGCGAGGCGGAGGAGGCGGTGGACGCGGCGGTGGGGAAGTTCGGTCCGGCCGCGGTCCAGCGGGCCGCCCTGACCCGCCGCTCACCGCCCTCGATCTCTGCCTGAGAATTCGCCGATGAGGTTTCCTGCGCGACCGCGCCGACCTAAACTGATTCCGAGTCCAGACCGGACGAACGGCATGATGTGGTGCCACACACCGCGGTCTCTCTCCCCAGCGGAGGGAGGGGTCGACGGTGTGGGGGCTGCGCGTATCATGACGGTACGCGCACGACGAGACGGGTGGGAGGTGGCCGATGGCCCTCTCAAACGAGGAGCAGCGGCTTCTCGAGCAGATGGAAGCGGCGTTGGCAGCCGAAGACCCCAAGCTGGTGAACGCTCTGCGCGGGACCGGCTTCCGCCGGGTCCACCGGCGACGCGCGACTCTGGCCGGGGTGGGCTTCTTCGTCGGGCTGGGTCTGCTCATCACCGGCATCTCGATCAACCCCTTCCTCAGCGTGCTCGGCTTCGTGGTGATGGTGGCCGCCGCCGTGACCGCGATCTACGCCTGGCAGCACGTGGGCACCGGGGCTGACCCGCGCGCGGGCCGCGACCACGCGAGGACCCCGTCCGGCTCGCCCGCACCCGACAACCAGGGCTTCATGGACAAGATGGAGGAGCGCTGGCGTCGTCGGCGCGACGAGTCGGGCTTCTGAGCCCACCGCCTCCACCGTCAGCTTCGACCGCACGCGCTCCCTCACCCGAGGGGGCGCGTGCTGTCGTTCACCCCGCTCCGCAGCTGGGCGCCCCGCTCGTGAGGAGTCAGCGCAGGCGGAGCCGGCCCGGGTGAGGCGGGCCAGAACGAGCCGCACCGGCCGCCGCCGCGGGCTGAGCCACCGCCAGGGTCCGCATCGAGGGCCGAACCACGGGCCCCTGGCGTCGAGCGACCGCCAGGGTCTGCCTCCATGGCCGGCCACGGCCCCGGCGGCGCTCAGTCGCGCGGCCGCCGCCAGAGCGAGCGGGGCAGCAGCAGCGCCCGCAACCGCTGGCGTCCGGTACGGGACCCCACGATCCCGCGACGGATGCTCTCGGTGGTCTCGGCCAGCCCGTCCGTGGCGTCCGGGGCCCCGAGGTCGGGGGCGTAGCGGGACCGCTCCACCAGGGTCGCAACCCTGGTCATGGAGGCAGACTCGGCGTCCTCGAGCCGACCGCCGACCGTACGCCCGATGGTGCGCGGTGAGCCCTCGGGCCAGGTCCAGCCGTGGTCGACCGCCGTATCCCGGATCTCGGCCCAGGCGGCCTCGACCCGGTCGGCGGGCAGCCCGTCCTGCGACAGCCGGGTGCTGCGGCGCCGCAGCCGGACCGTCGCCGGTGCGGCGAGCAGAGCCAGGGCCAGCAGCCCGACCCCGCTGCCCAGCAGGGTCCTGCCCCACGGGAACCCGGTGGAGCCGTCGGTGGTCTGGGTCGTCGGACCGGCCGCCGCGGAGGGGTCGGAGGAGGCCGAGGGCTGGGCGGAGCTCGGAGCCGTCGAGGGGGCCGCCGACTCCGAGGCCTGCGGCTGACTCTGGTCCTGCAGCGTCCACGACGGCGCGGAGCCGGTCAGGCTGGCCGGGGTCGGCTCGTAGCGCACCCAGCCGTAGTTGGCGAAGTACAGCTCCGGCCAGGCGTGCATGTCCCGGATCGACACCTCCCAGGTGTCCCCGTTGCGACGCCCGGGCAGGAACCCGACCGACACCCGCGACGGGATGCCGGCCACCCGGGCCATCATGGCCATGGCCGAGGCGAACTGCTCGCAGTAGCCGCGCCGGTCGACGGTCAGGAAGTTCTCCAGGGCCTGGTAGCCGTTGCCCGGCAGCCGCTCGGTGCTGTAGGTGAACTCCCCGCTGCGCAGGTACGCCTGGATCGCCGCGGCCTGCTCGGCCGGGGTCCGGGTGCCCTTGATGACGCTCCGGGTCTTCTCGATCAGGCTGTCCGGCAGGTCCTTCGGGATCACCGCGGTGACCGCGGAGTCGTTCGGCGTCCCGGCGGCGGAGCGGCTCAGGTCGGCGTTGCTGGGGGCGATGTCGAGGCTGGTGACGGTGTAGCTCAGGTTGCGCAGGACGTCGGGGGAGTTGCTGCTGTCCACCACGGTCAGCGACCCGGGGTCGTAGCTCCAGCTCCCCGCGGCGGCGAACGAGCGGGGGGCGTACGGCAGGGGGAGGTACTGCGAGCCGAAGTCCAGGACCTGGATCGTGGTGTGGCGCTCCTCGCTCGGCTCCCGGGCCAGCCCCGGGACCTCCGGCAGCCGGCTGCCCTCCGAGAGGTTGATCCGGACGTTGCCCCACCCGGCGTTGCTGAGCTGCGGCAGCGACGCGAGGCGGAGATAGACCCCGCCGGGACCGTCGCTCCGGTAGCGCAGCACCACCTTGTCGGTGGGCTGGGTCAGGTTGCGCTTCAGGTCCAGCGTCGGGTCGGTGAGCTGCAGGGGGCCGTTGCCCCCGGGTCCGTTGCCGAACCCGCTCCCCGGCAGCGAGATGGTCGGCAGGGCCACACCGAGCAGCAGCACGAGGAGGATCGCCGGCAGGGTCAGCAGACCGGCCGCCCGCCAGACCACCGGGCTGGCCCGCTGGTCGACGGAGGCCGAGTCCTGGGACAGCCCCCGCGTCCAGGCCCGCGAGGTGTTCAGGCCCCCCGCGAGCAGGACGCCGACGTAGCCGACCGCCAGCAGCACGAAGCTGACCACCCCGGTGTCCTCACCCAGCCCGAGGGCCGGCACCAGGAAGAGCGCGGCGGGCGGGGCGATGGCCCAGGCGGGACGACGCAGGCCGGAGACGATCAGGTCGGTCAGGACCCAGATCAGGCCCACGGCGGTCACGAAGATCAGCCGGACCCCGTCGTTCAGGTCCATCGGGGAGGCCTGGGTCTGCATGTGGTTGACGCCCGCGGCCCAGAGGGAGACGTAGTGCTGGCCCACCGGCTCA
>JAOPXW010000287.1 GCA_025964935.1 Friedmanniella sp.
GAAGGCCTCCACCCGTCGCACGCCGGAGCCGACCGAGGACTCGGCGTTGATCGTCACCAGGCCGATCTGGGAGGAGTGCTGGACGTGGGTGCCACCGCACAGCTCCCGCGACCAGGGGCCGCCCATCTCCACGACCCGGACCTCCTCGCCGTAGGTCTCCCCGAAGAGGGCCAGCGCACCGATCTCGCGCGCCCGCTCCAGCGGCATGTAGCTGGCGGAGACGCTGAGGTCCTGCCGCAGCGCCTGGTTGGCGGCCTCCTCCACGTCGGCCCGGACGGCCTGGCTCAGACCGCTGCCCCAGGCGAAGTCGAGCCGCAGGTAGCCGGGCTTGTTGTAGGAGCCGCTCTGCAGCGCGGTGGGGCCGAGGACCTGCCGGAGCGCGGCGTGCACCACATGGGTGCCGGAGTGGGCCTGACAGGCCCCGATCCGCCAGTCCCCGTCGACCGCGGCCAGCACGTCGGCGCCGCTGCGCAGCTCGCCCTGGGTCACCTGCACCCGGTGGACGATCAGGCCCTTGACGGGACGCTGGACGTCGATGACCTCGCCGGTGAACCCGTCGCCGAGGATCTGGCCCGCGTCGGAGTCCTGGCCGCCGGACTCGGCGTAGAACGGGGTCTGCTCGAGGACGACCTCGACCACGTCCCCCTCCCGCGCCGAGGGCACCAGCGCGCCGTCGACCACGATGCCGCGGACCCGGGACTCGGTGCTGAGCTCGGAGTAGCCGGTGAACGGCGTCAGCCCGGTCGCCCGGAGCTCGCGGTAGACCTCGGAGCCCTGCGCGCCGGCCTTCTTCGCCTTGGCGTCGGCCTTGGCCCGCTCCCGCTGCTCCTGCATCAGCCGCCGGAAGCCCGCCTCGTCGACCGAGAGGCCCTGCTCGGAGGCCATCTCCAGGGTCAGGTCGATGGGGAAGCCGTACGTGTCGTGCAGCTGGAACGCCCGGGCGCCGCTCAGCTGCGGCTCCGGCTCGGCCTTGGCGTCGGTGACGGCCAGGTCGAAGATCTGGGTGCCCGTGGTCAGGGTGCGCCGGAAGGCGTCCTCCTCGGCGTACGCGATCTGGGCGATCCGGTCCCAGTCGTTGCCGACCTCGGGGTAGGACTCCTGCATCAGGTCGCGGCTGACCGGCAGCAGCTCGGGGAAGACCCGGTCGTTGACCCCCAGCAGCCGCATCGACCGGACGGCACGCCGCAGCAGCCGGCGGAGCACGTAGCCCCGCGCCTCGTTCCCCGGCGTGACGCCGTCGGCGATCAGCATCAGACCGGAGCGGACGTGGTCGGCGACGACCCGCATCCGGACGTCGTCGTCGTGCACCGCCCCGTAGCGCCGGCCCGACAGCTCCGAGGCCTTCCCGATCACCGGGAACACCTGGTCGATCTCGTACAGGTTGTCCACGCCCTGCAGCAGGTAGGCGACCCGCTCCAGGCCCATCCCGGTGTCGATGTTCTTGCGGGGCAGGTCGCGGGCGATGTCGAAGTCGTCCTTGCGCCGTACGGTCGACAGCTCCTCCTGCATGAAGACCAGGTTCCAGATCTCCAGGAACCGGTCCTCGTCCACGATCGGGCCGCCGTCGGGGCCGTACTCGGGACCGCGGTCGATGTAGATCTCGCTGCAGGGACCGCCGGGGCCGGGGATGCCCATGTGCCAGTAGTTGTCGAGCAGACCGCGGCGCTGGATGCGCTCGGACGGCAGTCCCGCGATGCTGGCCCACAGACCGGCCGCCTCGTCGTCGGAGTGCAGGACGGTGACCCAGACCTTGTCGGGGCTGAAGCCGTACCCGCCGTCGTCGACCGAGCCGGTGACCAGCTCCCAGGCGTAGCGGATGGCCTCGGCCTTGAAGTAGTCGCCGAAGGAGAAGTTGCCGTTCATCTGGAAGAACGTGCCGTGCCGCGTGGTCTTGCCGACCTCCTCGATGTCGAGGGTGCGGACGCACTTCTGCACACTGGTGGCGCGGTCGAACGGCGCGGTCTCGGCCCCGGTGAAGTAGGGCTTGAACGGGACCATGCCGGCGTTCACGAACAGCAGGGTGGGGTCGTTGTAGAGCAGCGGTGCCGAGGGCACCACCGTGTGGCCGCGCTGGGCGAAGTAGTCCAGGAAGCGACGCCGGATCTCGGCGGTTCTCATGTCAGGGTCCTTGTGGGAGTGGGTGCGAAAGGGTCACTCGGGCAGGCCGAGCGTGTCCCGGAGCTCGGTCTCACGCTCGGCCGCCGCGGCTCGGACGCGGGCCGCGAAGTCCTGGGCCCGCTCGCCGAGACCCGAGACCGAGCCGGAGGCGCGGTTGACCAGGGCCTCGGGGCTCGCTTTGGCCAGCGAGGATCGGACCTTGCTGACGACGTAGACCGCGAGGCCGGCGCCGAGGACGAACCAGAAGAGACGACGCACCATCACCGGCTCCGCTTCGCCTTGCGCCGGGGCGATCCCTCGCCCTTGAGCGCCTTGCGGACGCCGTAGCTGAGCGCCGCCGTCTTAACCAGGGGACCGCCGAGGGTGGCGGCGAACAGCGTGGACAGCTGGGCCGCGGAGTCGCTGACCACGGTCGCGTTCTTGCTGACCTTGGCCACGTCCTCGGTGACCAGGCTGAGCTTGCCCAGCTCGTCGTTGGTGGCGCGTACGGTGCCCTGCAGCTCGGTCAGGATGGGGACCGACTCGTGGCCGATGTCGCGGACGGCCAGCCGGACCTCCTCGAGGACGCGGCCGAGCTTGAACAACGGGACGGCGGTCAGGGCCACCAGGGCAACGAAGGCGATGGCGGCGATGAGGCCGGCGATTCCGCCAAGGGTCATGGAGGCGTTCCTTACGGTTCGTGAGCGGCGGTGCGCTGGGGCGTGACGGCGGACCCGACCGGGTCGTGGTCCGTCCTGCACCATATCGCGGGGCTCGCGTCCGCCACCCCTGCGTTTCGGGGTGAGGTTGACCCTGGAACCGCGACACCAGTGCTGATCACCGCCCGCGCCCCCCGCCGGGTGGCGCGAAACGACCGCGACTGGTGTCGCATTCTGGGTCAACCCCCGACCACTCGGCGTGGGGTGGTGAAGTGGGCCCCGCCCCGCCGCGCGGTCGGGGCCTGTCCGGAGGAGGACCATGCCCGAGCAGCACGCCGCGGCCGACCCGGGACCCGAGCGCACCCCGGACGGCCGCTACATCGTCGTGGGCGGCCGACGGTGGCGGGCCAGCGACCCGGCCATCCCCGAGCCGCTGCGGGTGGAGCTGGTCGCGGTGCTGATGGAGGCCCGTCGGGCGGTGGGGTCGGCCAAGGGCGACGAGGAGGCCACCGCCGCGGCCCGGGCCCGGGTGCAGGACGCCAAGGTCGCCCTGGGCGAGCGGGGCCAGGCGTGGTGGGAGGACCCGGAGCCCGCGGCGCTGCGCACCCGACTGGGCGCGGCGATGCGGACCCTGCTGCGACACCGGAGGCCGGAGGTCACCATCTGTCCCAGCGACGCGGCCCGGGTCGCGGGCGGGGAGGGCTGGCGTACGGCGATGGACGCGGCTCGGGAGGTGGCCACCGAGCTGGCCGACGCCGGGGTTCTCGAGGTGCGGCAGAAGGGCGTCCGGGTCGACGCCCGTACCGCGACCGGCCCGCTGCGGCTCGCCCGGGGCGCGGCCTGGTCGGACTGAGCCCGAGCCGCCCGGACCACCGACGGACTAGGGCTTGGACCGCCCGAGCAGCTCCTCGATCCGGGTCAGCCGGGTGGCCATCGCGGCCTCGGCCCCGTGGTCGGTCGGGGTGTAGTAGCGGGCCCCGTCGAGCTCGTCGGGCAGGTACTGCTGGGCGGCGATCCCGCGCGGCTCGTCGTGGGCGTAGCGGTAGCCCTGACCGTGGCCGAGCTGCTTGGCCCCCGCGTAGTGCGCGTCGCGCAAGTGCGGCGGCACCAGACCGATCCGGCCTGCGTTGACGTCGGCCATCGCCGCGTCGATGGCCAGGATGACGGCGTTGGACTTGGGCGCCAGGGCCAGCGCGATGACCGCCTGGGCCAGGTTGATGCGGGCCTCGGGCATCCCGATGAACGCCACCGCGTCGGCGGCGGCGACCGCGGTGGTCAGGGCGGTCGGGTCGGCGAGCCCGATGTCCTCCGAGGCCAGCACGACCAGGCGGCGGGCGATGAAGCGGGGGTCCTCCCCGGCAGCCACCCTCCGGGCGATGTAGTGCAGGGCGGCCTGGACGTCGGAGCCCCGGACGGACTTGATGAACGCGCTGATCACGTCGTAGTGCTGGTCGCCGTCCCGGTCGTAGCGGACCGCCGCCTTGTCCACCGCTCGCTCGACCGCCCCGGGATCGATGCGAGCGCTGCCGACGGCGTCCGCCCCGGCCGCCGACTCCTCCAGATAGGTCAGGGCCCGGCGGGCGTCACCGCCGGCCAGCCGCAGCAGGTCGGCC
Organism: Friedmanniella sp.; assembly: GCA_025964935.1. Lineage (GTDB taxonomy): Bacteria > Actinomycetota > Actinomycetes > Propionibacteriales > Propionibacteriaceae > Microlunatus. The sequence goes on from JAOPXW010000287.1 coordinate 4,370, forward strand.
CGGGCCTCCGGCTCCAGGGTGTAGGTCTCCCCCGCCCCGGTGCGCAGCCCCCGGTCCTCGCTCAGCGCGCGGTCCAGCAGCCCCGAGACGTCGGCGTCGCTGAGGGGCCGCAGGGTCAGCAGCAGCGAGCGCGACAGCAGCGGGGAGATGACGGAGAACGAGGGGTTCTCGGTGGTGGCCGCGATCAGGGTGACGAGCCGGTTCTCCACCGCGGGCAGCAGGACGTCCTGCTGGGTCTTCGAGAACCTGTGCACCTCGTCGACGAAGAGCACCGTCTCCCGCCCGGTCCGCAGCTCGCGGCGGGCCTGGTCGAGCACGGCCCGGACCTCCTTGACCCCCGCGGTGACCGCGGAGATCTCCACGAAGCGGCGGTTGGTGCTCTGGGAGACCACCGAGGCGATGGTCGTCTTGCCCACCCCCGGCGGCCCCCACAGGAAGACCGACATGGCCTCGCCGGACGCCAGCCGCCGCAGCGGGGAGCCGGGTCCGAGCAGGTGCTGCTGGCCCACGATCTCCTCGACCGTACGGGGGCGCATCCGGACCGCCAGGGGCAGCCCGGAGCGGTCGGTGTCGGCGAGGCTGCCCGCGCCGACCCCGGGGACGCCGGGCCCGGCCCCGCCGACCTCGGCTCCGCCGAAGAGATCCTCGCTCACCCGCACACCCCGTTCATCGCCTGCACCCTAGCCCGGCCCGGCGGGGGACGCCCAACCTCAGTTGGTGGTCTCCCAGTAGCGCCAGCCCTCGGTGTTGGTCGGGAACTTGATGGTGCCCCGGGCCATCACCTCGGTGGTGCACCGCTCGGTGTCGCCGGTCGGCCCGGGCACCCCTCGGCTCAGGCCGGAACGGGAGCCGTGTCGGCCGTGGCCGGCTCGACCTTGGCCGGCTCGGGTCGGGCGTCCACCCCGGCCTCCTTGCGCTGCTGGGCCGTGATCGGCGCCGGCGCGTCGGTGAGCGGGTCGACCCCACCGCCGGACTTCGGGAAGGCGATCACGTCGCGGATCGACTCCGAGCCGGAGAGCAGGGCGCAGATCCGGTCCCAGCCGAAGGCGATGCCGCCGTGCGGGGGCGGCCCGAAGTTGAAGGCGTCGAGCAGGAAGCCGAACTTGGCCTGCGCCTCGGCCTGGTCGATCCCCATCACCGCGAACACCCGCTCCTGGATGTCGCGGCGGTGGATACGGATCGACCCGCCGCCGATCTCGTTGCCGTTGCAGACCATGTCGTAGGCGTACGCCAGCGCCGACCCGGGGTCGGTGTCGAAGGTCGCCAGGGATTCGGGCTTGGGCGAGGTGAACGCGTGGTGCACCGCCGTCCAGGCCCCGGACCCGACGGCCACGTCGCCGGCCGCGACGGCCTGACCGGCCGGCTCGAACAGCGGCGCGTCCACGACCCAGGCGAAGGCCCACGCGGACTCGTCGATCAGGCCGACCCGACGGCCGATCTCCAGCCGGGTCGCCCCGAGCAGGGCTTGGGCCTGGCTGCGCGGACCGGCCGCGAAGAAGACGCAGTCACCGACCTGGGCCCCGACCTCCGCGGCCAGCCCGGCGCGCTCGGACTCGGACAGGTTCTTGGCCACCGGGCCGCCGAGCTCGCCGTTCTCCCCCACCAGCACGTACGCCAGACCGCGGTGCCCGCGCTGCTTGGCGAACTCCTGCCAGGCGTCGAGCTGCTTGCGCGGCTGGGAGGCCCCCCCGGGCATGATGACGGCCCCGACGTACTCGGCCTGGAAGACCCGGAACGGGGTCGCGGCGAAGTAGCCCGTGACCTCACGGATCTCGTGGCCGAAACGGAGGTCGGGCTTGTCGGTCCCGTAGCGGTCCATCGCGTCGGCGTAGGTCAGCCGGGGCATCGGGGTCGGGATCGTGACCCCGATCAGGGCCCAGATCCGCCGGATCAGCTCCTCGCCCAGGGCGATGATGTCGTCCTGGTCGATGAAGCTCATCTCGATGTCGAGCTGGGTGAACTCGGGCTGCCGGTCGGCGCGGAAGTCCTCGTCGCGGTAGCACCGCGCGATCTGGAAGTACCGCTCCATCCCGGCCACCATCAGCAGCTGCTTGAAGAGCTGGGGGCTCTGCGGCAGGGCGTACCACGACCCCGGCTTGAGCCGGGCCGGCACCAGGAAGTCGCGGGCCCCCTCGGGGGTGGAACGGGTCAGGGTCGGGGTCTCGATCTCCACGAAGTCCTGGTCCAGCAGGGTCTCGCGGGCGACCCGGCTGACCTGGCTCCGCAGCCGGATGGCGGCGGCCTGGTGCGGGCGGCGGAGGTCGAGGTAGCGGTAGCGCAGCCGGGCCTACTCGCCGACGCTGACACGCTCGTCGATCTGGAACGGCAGCGGTGCGGAGGCGCTCAGCACCTCGAGCTCGGTGGTGACGACCTCCACCTCGCCGGTGGGCAGGTCGGCGTTGGCGTTGCCCGCGGGACGCGCCGACACCTCGCCGACGATCTTGACGCAGAACTCGTTGCGCAGGTCGTGGGCGCCGGAGGCGACCAGCATCTCGTCCCGGACGACCACCTGCACCACGCCGCTGGAGTCACGCAGATCCACGAACGCGACCCCGCCGTGGTCCCGGCGGCGGGCGACCCAGCCGGCCAGGGTGACGATGGTTCCGACGTGCTCAGCGCGGAGGGTTCCGGCGCCGTGGGTGCGAATCACGGGATCGACCTTTCGAATCACGGTTCCGGGCAGGGTCCCCGGACGAACACCTGATCCTACGGGTGCACCGGCGGCCCGCCGAACGGCATTTCCGGGCCGGGACTCCCCCGTCGCCGCCTCAGCCGGGCCGGAACGCCGAGCCGACCCGGTCCAGGGCGCCGGCGGTCACGGGGAGCTGACCCAGCCGTACGGCCTTGACCAGGGCGGCGTGGTCGGCCTCGGTCTGGTCGGCGTACTGCCGCGCGAAGGTCGCCAGGGCCCGGTCGATCTTGTCGGAGCCGCCGACGTAGCCGGCGATCATCGAGGCCCCGCTGGTCCGGGCGTGACCCTTGGCCAGCAGGTGGCCCACGATCCCGGCGTAGTCGGTCAGGGCGGCCGCATCGATGGCGTCCAGCGGGATCGTGCCCTTCATGTTGCGGAACTGCCGGACGTAGTACTGCAGGCCGTCCACGGTCGTCCAGCCCAGCAGCGGGTCGCTCACGGTCTGCAGGGCCTGCTGGTACTCCACGACCCGCTGGCCCTGGTGGCGGTGCCAGGCCGAGTCACCGTGCACGTAGCGGGCCAGGACCGACCGGCGGGCCTGCTTGAGCTGCAGGAAGACCACGTCCTCGGGCGTGCTGCCCTCCAGCAGGGCCACGTACGCCCGGAGCCCGACGCTGCCGACCCCGACGACCTTGTGCGCCAGGTCGACCAGCGTGTAGCCGCCCAGGGCCCGGCGCCAGTGCGGCGCCAGGGTGTCGAGGTAGGAGTCCAGGGCCTCGGCGAGGTGCTCGGCGACGTCCTCGGTGACCCGGGTGATCAGCGGCGGGTCCTCCACGATCCGGCGCTGGCCCTCGTGCTCAGCGGTGAAGCGCGGCAGCGCGCGGTCGCTGGTCCGGGCACGGGCCCGCTTGGCCGAGCGCTCGATCTCGTCCCGCAGCGACTTCTCGGTGGCCGTCTCGTGCAGCCGGCCCACGTCGAGGCGGTTGTAGCTGCGCATCAGCAGGGGCTGCTCGGCGAGGAAGCGAACCTCGTCGCGGTAGGCCGCGACGCAGGCCAGCACCGAGTCGCGGCACTGGCTCTCGCTGGAGCCGTTCTCGCGGCCCGCCACCCAGATGCTGGCCGCCAGGCGGCGCAGGTCCCACTCCCAGCTCCCGGGGTGGGCCTCGTCGAAGTCGTTCAGGTCGATGACCAGCTCGCCCTCGGGCGAGGCGTAGAAGCCGAAGTTGCCCAGGTGCGCGTCCCCGCAGATCACCGGGGTGATCCCGGTGGCCGGCAGCCCGGCCACGTCGTGGGCCATCACGATCGCGGTGCCGCGCAGGAAGCCGTACGGGGACGTCACCATCCGGGCCACCCGGACCGGGATCAGCCAGTCCAGCCGACCCTGGTGGGACTCTTTGACCAGGTCGACGGGGTTGGGCCGGTCGGACCCGACCCGCCACTCCCCGAGGCTCTTCCGCGGCACCTGGTGCCGCAGCTCGCGGCCCATGGCGTACCGCTCCTCGCGTGAGGTCGGGCGCCGCCGCAGGGAGGAGAAGACCTCGCTGTCAGCCGACGCCAGCACGGTGTGACCTGCATCCCGGACGGGCACGGTGTCCTCCTGAGTGGATCTGGGCTCACCTTACTCAGACGCCGCGTTCCGGCGCGCCCCCCCGCGGCCACAGAGCCCCGGACCCGGCCGGGGTGGCGGGCCAACCGCGAGGACGCGGACTCAGCCGGTGACGGGCTCGACCCGCGGGGCCAGGTCGGCGACGGGCGGGGTCCAGACGGCCGGGTCGGCGGGCACCTGGTCGCCGGTCCTGATGTCCTTGACCTCGCCGCTGCCGGCGGAGGTGAACCAGACGTAGGGGATGCGGCGCCGGTCGGCGTAGCGGATCTGCCGGCCGAACTTGTCGGCCTTCGGCGCGACCTCGGTCGAGATGCCGCGGGCCCGGAGCTGCTCGGCGACGGCGATGGCCCCGGACCGGTCGTCCTCGGAGTCGACCGCCACCAGGACCGCGGTCGGCACCGGCCGGGAGACCCGCAGCAGGCCCTGGCCGAGCACGGGGGCCAGCAGCCGGGTGACCCCGATCGACAGCCCGACCCCGGGGTAGGTCGTGCGCCCGTCGCTGGCCAGGGAGTCGTAGCGCCCGCCCGAGGAGATCGACCCGTAGCGCTCGAACCCGACCAGCTCGGTCTCGTAGACCGTGCCGGTGTAGTAGTCCAGGCCGCGGGCGATCTTGAGGTCCGCGACCAGCCGCCCCGGGACGTACGCCGCCGCCGTGGCCACCACGTCGGCGAGCAGCTCCAGCCCCTCGTCCAGCTGCGCGTGCTGCACACCGAGGGCGCGCACCTGGTCGACGAAGGACTGGTCCGCGGTGGAGATCTGGGCCAGCCGGACGCAGGCCTCGGCCTGGGTCGGGGTCAGGCCGGCGTCGCTGACCAGCAGCTCGGCGACCCGCTGCGGGCCGATCTTGTCGATCTTGTCGACCACCCGCAGCACCCCGGCGGGCTCGGTGATGTCCAGCCCGCGGTAGAAGCCCTCGGACAGCTTGCGGTTGTTGACCCGCATCAGGACCGGCGGCACCCCGAGGTCGACGTGCAGCCGTTCCAGGGCCGCCAGGGTCACGAGCGGAAGCTCGACGTCGTGGTGCCCGGCGAGCTCGTCGACGTTGACGATGTCGATGTCGGCCTGGGTGAACTCCCGGTAGCGGCCCTCCTGCGGCCGCTCACCCCGCCAGACCTTCTGGATCTGGTAGCGACGGAACGGGAAGCTCAGCTGGTGGGCGTTCTCCAGCACGTAGCGGGCGAACGGCACGGTCAGGTCGAAGTGCAGGCCCAGCTCGGCGCGGGCATCGGGCTCGGCGTGCAGCCGCTGGACGGCGTACACCTCCTTGTCGATCTCGCCCTGCTTGACCAGCCGCTCCAGCGGCTCCACCGCCCGGGTCTCGATCGAGCCGAACCCGTGCAGTTCGAACGTCTGGCGCAGCCGGTCCAGGACCCGCTGCTCGATGATGCGCGTCTCGGGGGTGTATTCGGGGAAGCCGGACAACGGCTTGGGGCGGCTCACGCGTACATCTCCTCGGTCACCGGGCGGGTCTGGTCGCCAGGTAGTCGTCGCTCAGATAGGGGTTGGTGGCCCGCTCGCGGGCCATCGTGGTCTGAGGACCGTGGCCGGGCAGCACCACGACGTCGTCGGGCAGCGGCCGCACCTTGCTCCGCAGACTGTTCAGCATGTCCAGCGGGCTCCCCCCTGGCAAATCCGTCCGCCCCACCGAGCCTGCGAAGAGCACGTCGCCGGAGAACACCAGGGAGTCCACCTCGCCCTCGTCGTAGGCCGTACGGAACATCGTCGACCCGGGCGTGTGGCCGGGGGCGTGCAGCGCCCCGAAGCGCAGCCCCGCGACGTCGACCTGGGCCCCGTCCACCAGCTCGCGGACGTCGTCGGGCTCCCCGAAGCGGGGCATCCCACCCGCCAGCTGGGCCATCATGGCGCGGGTCTCCGCGCTCATCGCCCGCAGCGGGTCGCTCAGCAGGGCCCGGTCCTCGGGGTGCACCCAGCAGGCGGCGTCGGAGGACCGGCAGACCGGCAGCACCGAGAACATGTGGTCCAGGTGACCGTGGGTCAGCATCACCGCCACCGGCTTGAGCCGGTGCTCACGCACCAGCTCGGCGACGCCGTCGACGGCGTCCATCCCTGGGTCGACCACCACGCACTCGGCCCCCGGCTGGGTCGCCAGCAGGTAGCAGTTGGTCTGCCAGGGACCGGCCGGGAATGAGGCAATGAACACTCCGGCGACCCTATCGGGCAGGATTGACCCCATGAGCGAGGGTACGGAGCACGCAGACGGAGGTCCGGAGTCGTTCGGGCGGGTGGACGACGACGGCACCGTGTACGTCCGGACCGCCGACGGCGAACGCAGTGTGGGGCAGGTGCCCGGGGTGCCGGCGCCGGAGGCGCTGGCCTTCTTCGTCCGGCGCTTCACCGCGCTGGAGCTGGAGGTCTCCCTGCTGGAGAAGCGGATCGCCAGCGGTGCCCTCTCCCCCGACGACGCCGGGTCCTCGGTCAAGACCGTCCGGACGGCCGTCACCGACGCCAACGCCGTGGGCGACCTGGACTCGCTGCTGGGTCGCCTGAACGGGCTCTCCCCCCTGCTGGCCGAGCAGCGGGCGGTCCGCAAGGCCGAGAAGACCAAGCAGAACGAGGAGGCCCGGGCGGCCAAGGAGAAGTTCGTCGCCGAGGCCGAGAAGCTGGCCGCCGGCACCGACTGGCGCGGCGGGGTCAACCGGTTCCGCTCCCTGCTGGACCAGTGGAAGCTGCTGCCCCGGCTGGACCGCGCCACCGACGACGAGCTGTGGCACCGCTTCTCCAGCGCCCGGACCACCTACACCCGACGCCGCAAGGCGCAGTTCGCCCAGCAGAACGAGCAGCGGGAGTCGGCCCGGTCGGTCAAGGAGCGGCTGGCCGCCGAGGCCGAGGCGCTGGCCACCTCCACCGACTGGGGCCCCACCACCGGGGTCTACCGCGACCTGATGCAGCAGTGGAAGGACGCCGGGCCCGCCCCCCGGGGCGTGGACGAGACGCTGTGGCGGCGGTTCCGCGGCGCCCAGGACACCTTCTTCGCCGCGAAGACCGCCGCGCTGAGCGAGCAGGACGCGGAGTTCCAGGTCAACGCGGACGCCAAGGAGGCGCTGCTGAGCGAGGCCGAGGCGACCCTCCCGGTGACCGACCCGGCCGCCGGACGCGCCATGTACCGGTCCCTGCTCGAGCGCTGGGCAGCACTCGGCAAGGTGCCGCGGGACTCGATCCGACCGCTGGAGAACCGGCTGCGGGCCATAGAGCAGGCCGTGGAGAACGCCGAGGAAGAGCGCTGGCTGCGCACCAACCCCGAGGCGCGGGCCCGGGCCGAGGACACCGCCGCCAAGCTCGAGGCCCAGATCGGCCAGCTGGAGGAGAAGGCCGCTCAGGCCGACGGGCGGGGCGACGCCAAGGCTGCGGCGGACGCGCGCTCGTCGGTCGCGACCTACCAGGAGTGGCTGGAGCAGGCCCGCAAGGCCATCGCCGACTACTCCGGCTGACCCACCAGCAGCTGGTCGCCGACCGTGACGGTGCCCGGGCGGAGCACCGAGGCGTAGACGCCGAGGTTCAGCGTCCGCCCCGACTCGCTGGGCTGCGGACCGCGCAGCCGCGCGATCCGCCGCAGGGTGTCCAGCGGGCGGTCGTCGTGGTCGGGGTGGCGCTGCACGGCGGCGCACCGCGGGACCGGGCCGCCCACCCGCAGCAGGGCCGACCCGATCGCCAGGTCCCGACCGGTCCAGGCGTCCTCGGCGAAGGGGGCGAGCCCGTCGCAGGTCAGCAGCAGGCGGAAGCGCCGCCGGTCCACCGGGGAGCCGTCCGCCTCGCGCCCGAGCGCCGCGACCGAGGCCTCCGACAGCAGGGTCACCGGGTGGACGTCGTAGCCGCTGGAGGGCTCCACCGTCCGCACCAGCCGGACGGGCTCCGCCGCCAGGTCCGACAG
>JAOPXW010000327.1 GCA_025964935.1 Friedmanniella sp.
TGCTGGTCGCTCCACTGCAGGGTGTGGTTGGCGAACAGCCCGAGGTAGTAGGGCTGGCCGAAGCCCGCCTCGGCCGCACAGGCCATGGCGTTGGCGGCGGCGTGCGAGCCGTCGTCGATGAAGGCCATCGGGTACAGCTCCAGCCGTACGGTGCCCGCCGCCTGCGCCGCGGTCAGGGTCGGCCCGAACTCGTCCTCGAAGTCCGCGCAGTGCGGGCAGTGGAAGTCCTCGTAGAGCGTGACCGTCGCGGGCGCGGAGGCGGCACCCAGTCGCAGCGGCTGGCCGTCGGTCACCGCCAGCGGGGCCGCGGTCACCGTGGCGGCGTACGCCGAGGCCGAGGGGGCCCGGTGGGCCCGCCAGGACTGGAACCCGATGCCGGCTCCGACCAGTACCAAGACGAAGGCCACCGCCCCGACCACGAGCAGCCGCCGGTCCCGCCGTCGCTGGGCCGCCTGGGCGGCGGCGAGCCGGTCCCGGGCCTGGTCACGCGCGCCGGACATCGAGGCCTCCTTCGTCGTGGTCCCACAGGTCGACGGCCAGTCGGCTGCGGGGTCGCCAGACCAGCCAGGCGCCCAGGCCGAGCAGGCCGAGGTCCCGGATGATCTCGCCGGTGTAGCTGGTCTGGCCCGGCGCCACGTCGCCGCCGCCCCCGAAGCAGCCGCAGTCGATGCTCAGACCGCGGGCCGCCGCGGAGACCACGGCCACGATGAACACGCAGAGCAGGGTTCCGGTCACCACCGCCACCCCCCGGGTCAGGACGCCGACGACCAGCAGCAGGCCCAGGGCGATCTCCACGAAGGGCAGACCCCAGCCCACGACGGTGACCAGACCCTCGGGCAGCAGCTGGTAGGCGCGGACGGCGGCCACCGAGGACGACGGGTCGATGGCCTTGAGCCCGCCGGCGGTCAGGAACACCCCGCCCAGCAGCAGCCGGACGAGGGTGGAGATCCAGGGCAGGGCCCGCTGCGACCGCGGCCGCGCGGCCACGCGGGCGATCACCGCGACCGCTCCACGAGGAGCCCGAAGTCGTGCGCGAGGTCCCCCACGCTGGTCCCGGGGGTCCAGATCACCTCACCGGCGCGCCGGTCGAAGCCGATCACCTGGGCGGAGTGCCCGACGTCGTAGCCGCCGCTGGGGAGCTTGGTCATCCCCTCGATGTCGACCCCGACCCGGCCGGCCACCGACTTGATCGAGGTCAGGCTGCCGGTGAGACCGATGAAGTCGGGGTTGAAGCGGCCGAGGTAGGCCTTGATCTGCTTCTCGTCGTCCCGGGCGGGGTCGGTGGTCACGAAGATCATCTGGATCTGGTCGCGCGCCGCGGGGTCCACCCGCTTCAGGGCCAGGGCCACGTCGGAGAGCACGGTGATGCAGACGTCGGGGCAGTGGGTGTAGCCGAAGAACAGCAGCGTGACCGGCTTCGACGGCGAGGTGGCCAGGTTGTAGGCCCGCCCGCTGGTGTCGGTCAGCGCCCGGTCCGGCATCTCGTACGGGTCGGGCAATGAGGTGCCGCCCAGGTAGCCGGCCGGGTCGGCCGCCGCACTGACCGTCGCGTCGGGCCGGGCCGTGCAGCCGCTCAGCCCCACCAGGGTCACGACGACCAGCAGGACCAGGGTTCTCAGAGCGGTGCCCCGGGCCGGGACGGTGGGTGCGGGAGCGGTCGGGGTCACGTCCCCACTAACCCGGCGGTCGGCCGGGAAGTTCCCGCACCGCTCCGGGCGCCCTGCCCCGAGCGCACACCGGCCGCGAGGTCGGCGACCACGGCCCGCAGCCCGCTCAGGTCGCTGGGGTTGCCCGCGTCCTCGGCCTCGAGCAGCGCCTTGACCAGGGCCGAGCCGACGATGGCGGCGTCGGCGTACGCGGTGATCTCACGGGCCTGCTCCCCGTTGGAGATGCCCAGGCCCACCCCCGTCATCACGGTCGGGTCGGCCTCCCGGATCCGGCGGACCAGCTCGGGGGCCAGGGTGGAGCTGGTGGTGCGCGCCCCCGTCACCCCCATCACGGCGGTGGCGTAGACCCAGCCGCGGCAGGCGGCCAGGGTGCTGGTCAGCCGCTCGTCGGTCGAGGAGGGCGAGACCAGGAAGATCCGGTCCAGCCCGTACGCGTCGGAGACCCGCAGCCATTCCTGGGCCTCGTCGGGGGTCAGGTCGGGCGTAATGGCCCCGGCCCCGCCGGCGGCGGCCAGGTCGCGGGCGAACTTCTCCGGACCGTAGCGCTCGATCAGGTTCCAGTAGGTCATGACCACCGCGGCGGTGCCGGTGGCGGCCACCGCCTCCACCGCGGCGAACGCGTCCCGGGTCCGGACGCCGCGCTCCAGCGCCCGGGTGCCGGCCCGCTGGATCGTGACCCCGTCCATCATCGGGTCGCTGTAGGGCATCCCGACCTCGACCAGGTCGACTCCCTCGGAGCCGCCGTCGGCGCCGGTCAGGACACGCATGGCCTCCAGCGAGGTGGGGACGTCGGGGTAGCCCACGTGCAGGAAGCCGACCAGCGCGCCGCGGCCGGTGGCGGCCACGTCGGCGAAGACCTGGCCTGAGTGACCCAGGTCGGCGCTCACTGCTCGACCCCGGCGCCGGTCGAGGCGCCGCCGGGCTGCAGGTCCGACCCGTGGGCGGCCTCGACATCGGCCGTGACGGTCTGGCCGGACTCCGAGCCGGTACCCGTGGTGTCGAGGTCGAACCAGCTGATGGCGGTGTCGACGTCCTTGTCCCCTCGGCCCGACAGGTTGACCAGGATCAGCGGCGGCTGACCCTCGGGTCCGGCCGGCAGGCGGGTGGCCAGCTTGAGGGCCCCGGCCAGCGCGTGCGCGGACTCGATGGCCGGCACGATCCCCTCGGTCTGGGACAACAGCCGGAACGCGTCCATGGCCTCGGTGTCGGTGATCGCCTCGTAGTGGGCGCGACCGGTGGCGGCCAGCCAGGAGTGCTCGGGACCCACCCCGGGATAGTCCAGACCGGCCGAGATGGAGTGCGACTCGCGGGTCTGGCCGTCCTCGTTCTGCAGCACGTAGGTCCGCATGCCGTGCAGCACCCCGATCTCGCCGGCGCTGATGGTGGCCGCGTGCCGGTCGGTGTCGATCCCGTCGCCGCCGGCCTCGAAGCCGTACAGGGCCACGCCCGCGTCCGGGATGAAGTCGGCGAAGATGCCGAGTGCGTTCGACCCGCCGCCCACGCACGCGGCGACGGCGTCGGGCAGCCGGCCGTAGCGCGCCAGCACCTGGGCCCGGGCCTCGGTGCTGATGATGCGCTGGAACTCCCGGACCAACAGCGGGAACGGGTGCGGACCGGCCACCGTCCCGATCAGGTAGTGGGTGTCGTCGACCGACGCGACCCAGTCGCGCATCGCGTCGTTCATCGCGTCCTTGAGGGTCTGGGTGCCGGACTCGACCGCGATCACCTCGGCCCCCAGGAGCCGCATCCGCGCCACGTTGAGCGCCTGGCGCTCGGTGTCGACCTTGCCCATGTAGACCGTGCACTTGAGCCCGAAGAGCGCGGCGGCGGTGGCGGTGGCCACCCCGTGCTGACCGGCGCCGGTCTCGGCGATGACCCGGGTCTTGCCCATCCGACGGGTCAGCAGCGCCTGGCCCAGGACGTTGTTGATCTTGTGCGAGCCGGTGTGGTTCAGGTCCTCCCGCTTCAGCAGGATGGTGGCGGGCTCCCCGGTGACCGAGGGCCCCGCCGCGGCCGCGAAGCGCCGGGCGAGGGTGATGGGGCTGGGACGCCCGGTGTAGTCGGCGAGCAGGCCGGCGAGCTCGGCCTGGAACTCCGGGTCGACCATCGCGGCCCGGAACTCCTCCTCCAGCTGCTGGAGGGCGGCGTAGAGGGCCTCCGGGACGAACTTCCCCCCGAACTGGTCGAAGTGGCCCGTGCTGTCCGGCAGCTGGTTGCTGTCGCGGGGCTCGGAGCCGCCGCCCGCAGCGCGCTCGGGCAGGGTGGGGAGGGACGTCATGATCGGATCATTCCTTACGTCGTCGACAGGCAGCGCGGCCCCACGTCCACGGCGGGACGGGGGTCGGGGAAGGGCGCTGGTCAGGGTTCTAGGACTTGTGGATCGCCGGATGCGCACCGGCGGCGACCAGATCGGCCACGCCGCTGCGCGGGTCCCGACCGGTCACCAGGGCCTCGCCGACCAGCACCACGTCGGCCCCGGCCCGGGCCAGCTCGATCACGTCGTGGGGGCCCCGGACACCGGACTCGGCGATTCGGACGATGCCGTCGGGGATGAGGGGAGCCAGCCGCGCGAACGTGGTCGGCTCGACCTCGAGGGTCTGCAGGTTGCGGGCGTTGACCCCGATGATGGTCGCTCCGGCGTCGACGGCCCGCCGGACCTCGTCGGCGGTGTGCGCCTCGACCAGCGGGGTCAGGCCGATGGAGCGGGCCCGCTCGATCAGCGCCACGAGCTGCGGGTCGTTCAGGGCCGCCACGATCAGCAGCACCAGGTCGGCCCCCGCGGCGCGCGCCTCGAACAGCTGGTAGGCGGTGACGATGAAGTCCTTGCGCAGGACCGGGATGTTGACCGCACAGCGGACCCGGACCAGGTCGTCCAACGAGCCCAGGAAGCGACGACCCTCGGTCAGCACGGAGATGGCGGCGGCGCCGCCGGCCTCGTACTCCACTGCGAGGGCGGCCGGGTCGGCGATCTCGGCCAGGGCGCCCTTGCTGGGGCTGGAGCGCTTGACCTCGGCGATCACGGCCACGCCGGGCCCGCGCAGGACGCGCATCGGGTCCAGGGCGGGGTCGACGTGCTGGCAGCGTTCCTTGAGGCGGTCCAAGGACACCTGCGACTGTCGGACGGCGAGGTCTTCCCGCACTCCGCTGATGATGTCGTCAAGGGCGCTCATGGTCGTCCGCTCAGTGAGCGCCGTAGCCCATCCGCTGCAGGACGAGCCCGACGACGGCGGCGATCACGAGCAGCGCGGCGCCGACCCAGAAGAGCGGCCAGTTCTGGACCACGACGGCCCAGCCGCCGATCACGAAGGCCACCATGGCGATCGCGGATCCCGCCCAGGCGGCACCGGTCCGTCCGTGGTGGACATGGCGACCGCGGCTGTTGACCGCCTCGCCGACCTCGTGCGACTGCTGTGTGCTGGCCATGCTTCTCCATTCCACCGTTCAAGCCCCGGGGGGCTGGGAGCTGGTGCCGGGTTCAGAGGGCTCCATTCTGTCCCCTGTGTCCAGAATCCGCACATCCGGGGCCGTGGAGGGCGCCGGCGGGACCGCCGGCCCGGCGGGGAGGTCGGCGGCGGGGGCGGCGGGGCCGACCGCGGTCGGGTCGAGCCCGGCGTCCATGGCCTTCCACACCTCGGCCGGGTCGTCGGT
>JAOPXW010000332.1 GCA_025964935.1 Friedmanniella sp.
TCCGGCCGACCTTCTACACCGACTTCCCGGCCGAGGTGTCGCCGCTGACCCGCCCGCACCGGCACGACGACCGGCTGGCCGAGCGCTGGGACCTGGTGGCCTTCGGCGCCGAGATCGGGACCGCGTACTCCGAGCTGGTCGACCCGGTGGTCCAGCGGGCCCGGCTGACGGAGCAGTCGCTGCAGGCCGCGGGCGGGGATCCCGAGGCGATGGAGCTGGACGAGGACTTCCTGACCGCCCTGGAGCATGCGATGCCCCCGAGCGGGGGCCTGGGCATGGGGATGGACCGCCTGGTCATGATGATCACCGGCGCGTCGATCCGGGAGACGATCGCGTTCCCGCTCGTCCGACCGCGGCTGCAGCCGGGTCGGGAGGGTCGGTGACCCTCGCAGCCCCGGCACCGGCCCCGGCGCCGGCTCCGGGGACGCAGCGGAGCGGCTGGCTGTGGCCCCCGCTCAGCGTCCTCACCCTGGTCACCTACAACACCTGGGTGCTCTGGTCGCCCCTGAACGGGAACCGGGCGATCCTCGACGGCTACCTGTCGGAGCTCGCCGCCTCGGACCAGCCCCACAGCCTCGTCTTCCGCGGGGGTGACCTGCTGACCGCGCTGGTCGTGGGGGCGCTCGGGGTGCGGGCCGTGCTCGGGTGGCGACGGCTCCGGGCCGGGCGGGCGGGGGGTCGCCCCTCGGACCGCTGGTGGCTGGTGGCCGCGCTGGGCCTGCTCGGCTTCGGGCTGGCCACGCTCTTCGACGCGTTCCTCACGATGGACTGCGCCCCGAGCCTGGACGCGGCCTGCGAGAGGGCCGAGGAAGCCGGCCGGCTGTCCTGGGCGCACTACAGCCACACGGTGACCAGTGTCGCCGCCCAGGTCGGCATCGTCACCACCATGGTGGCCACCTTCGTCGCCATGCTGCGTTCACCGCAGCGGGGCTGGCGCCGGCGCTGGGTGGTCCTGGTCGTCGCGGTGGTGGAGGTGAGCGCCCTGGCGGTCCTGCTCATCCTGCTCGTCCTCGAGGTCGGCGGCTTCGGCTACCCCCAGGCGGTGATGGTCGCCCTGGCCTCGCTCTGGTTCGCGGCGGTCGGCTGCCGGCTGGTCGGCCAGGACGCGGCTGCCCGCCCCCATCCGTACGACCCGCCCGGGCCGGAGTGAAGGAGAACCCCCGTGAGCGATGACCAGCCCGTCGTGACCCCGTCGGAGAGCCTGGGCCCCCAGGACCGGACCGTCCGGTCCCGCGGTGGTCGGCTGGTGCACGTGGGCAGCCAGGAGGGCCCGCCGCCGCCCGTGCTGCTGCTGGGCGGGTGCGGGGTGCCGTTCTACGTCTGGGTCCCGGTGGTCGCCCAGCTGGCCGACCTGACGGTGGTGCGGATGGATCGTCCGGGTCTGGTGCAGACCCCCTGGCCGGGCCGGCTGCCGACCCTGGCCGAGGAGGTGGCCACCCTGGTCGCCCTGGTCGAGGAGCTGGGGACTCCCGTCGTGGCCGTCGGGCACTCGATGGCCGGGCCGCACATCGAGGCCCTGGCCCGGCAGCGCCCCGACCTGGTCGCCGGGATGGTCCTGGTCGACGCCAGCGTGGAGTGGGAGCCCCGTCCGCCGAAGTCGGGCCGGCTCTGGCTGCAGACCGCCCGGGCGGCCCAGCAGGCGCTCCGGCTCCGACCCTTCGCCGAGCTGGGTCCGCTGGCCGACCGGGTGCTCGTGTCGGCCCAGAGCCGCCGGCGGCGGGTGTTCGGGCCCCGCTCCGACCTGGCCGACCAGACCTACCGCAGCCCGGACGCGGTGGCCAGCGTGGTGGCCGAGCAGGCGGCGTACGACCAGCAGATCTGGGACCTGGCCGAGGTTCGGCGACAGACCACCTGGAGCGGCATCCCGACCGTGGTCCTGACCGCGGACGACCAGGGGTCCGGCACCTGGGTCGCGTGCCAGCGGCGCCTGGCCGAGTCGCTGGGCGGTCGGCACGTCGTGCTGGAGGACTCCGGCCACCTGATGATGATCGACCGGCCCGAGGTGGTCGTCGACGCCATCCGCGCGCTGCTGCCCGACAATGGTGGACATGGCTGACACCACGTCCCTGGTCGCGGAGGTCTGGTACGCGACGGCCCCCGACCTGAGCGGACCGGCGCTGCTGGAGGCCCTCCGGGCGACCTGGCCGGAGGCGGAGAGCCAGGACGGCTCGGTGACGCTTCCGCACCCCCGCCCCGACGGGGACACCGGGCCGCCGCTGCTGAGCGTGCTGCTGCCCGGCACCCCGCCGGGGGAGGGCGGCAAGACCCTGCCCGAGGTCGGGCAGACGTGGAACTGGCTCGGGGCGGAGGCGGCCCTGGCGCACTGCCGGGCCAGCGTGGTGGTGACCGAGATGTTCGCGGCCGACCGGACGCCCCAGGAGCGGCTGGACGCCCTCACCGGGGTGGTCGCGGCCCTGGTCGCGCACACCCGCCCGGTGCTGGTCAGCTGGCCGCTGAGCCAGCGGGTCGTCAACCCGGCCGACGTGGTCGCCGGTGACCTGGACGGCCCGGTCAACGTCCGGCTGTTCGACATCGCCAACGACCCCGGGGCCCTGGTCCTGGACACGCTCGGGATGCACGTCTTCGGCCTGCCGGACCTGCAGTGCCACTTCCGCGACGTCAGCCCCGGCGAGGTGGCGGTGCTGCTCTTCGCCACGGCCGGCTACCTCTTCAGCGCGGGTGACGTGATCGCCGACGGCCACACGATCACGGGGCTGCGTCCGGAGGACCGGGTGCCGTGTCACCACGAGCCCGCCCTGCTGGCACCGGCCCGCACCGTGGTGGACCTCGACCTGGGGGACCCGTACGCCGCCGGGGCCCGGGACCGCGCGGAGAGGCCCCGCGGGGACGCCTGACCGACCCGAGACCGGGGGTCCGGCGCCCCGCCGGGTCGCGTGGTCCGGCGCTACGGTCAGTCCTCGGCGGAGCGCAGGGCCCGCCGGGCGGACAGCAGGTCGACCTCGGGCCGCTCGGCCAGGGTGCGCTCGACCGCGTCGAGCACCTCGACCAGATGGGCCCGGTCCGGACTGACCAGCGCCACCCCGATCCCGGCCCGCCGGTGCAGGTCCAGGTGGTCGACCTCGGCCACGCTGACGGCGAAGGTCCGGCCCAGGGCGGCGACCAGCGGCTTGACCACCGAACGCTTCTCCTTCAGCGAGTGCACGTCGCCCAGCAGCAGGTCGCACTCGAGCCAGCCCACCCACATCGCCATGGGCCGATCCTAACGACGGCGGGAGGTCAGAGGTCTGAGGTCCAACCATTGACGCGCCAACGGACCGTGGGTCAGAATCGGCCCCACCAACGGGCGGCGGGACGGGGACGGGCATGGACATCGACCAGCAGATGGACGACGACGAGCGGGCGCTGGCCGAGCTCGGCTACACCCAGGAGCTGCACCGGGGGATGTCGGGGTTCTCCAACTTCGCCGTGTCGTTCTCCATCATCTCGATCCTGGCCGGCTGCATCACCTCCTACGGCATCGCGCTGCGCTCCGGCGGGCCCTCGACCCTGGTGCTGGGCTGGCTGCTGGTGGGCATCCTGGTGCTGGCCGTGGCCGCCGCGATGGCCGAGGTGTGCTCGCGCTACCCGACCGCGGGCGGGCTCTACTTCTGGGCCGGGCGGCTGGCCCGCCGCAACCGCCGGGAGTGGGCCTGGTTCACCGGCTGGTTCAACTTCCTCGGCGAGGTGGCGGTCACCGCGGCCATCGACTTCGGCTGCGCGTCCACCTGGATGGCGTTCATGAACCTCGTCTGGGGGGTCGAGCCGACCCCGTACGCGACCTTCGCGCTGTTCGTGGCCATCGTCGTGGCCCACGCGCTGCTGAACGTCTTCGGGGTCAACCTCGTCAGCCTGCTCTCCAACGTCTCGGCCTGGTGGCACGTCGGCGGGGTCCTGATCATCGTGGCCGCCCTGTGGATCCTGCCGGAGAAGCACCAGTCCGTGCAGTGGACCCTGACCGGCTTCCACAACGAGACGGGCTGGCACAACCTGGCGTACGTCTTCCTGATGGGTCTGCTGATGGCGCAGTACACCTACACCGGCTACGACGCGTCGGCCCACGTCGCCGAGGAGACCAAGAACGCCTCGGTGGCCGCCCCGCGCGGCATCGTCACCAGCGTCGCCGTCTCGGTGGTCGGGGGTTTCGTGCTGCTCTACTCGATCACCGCCGCCATCACCGACCGGAGCGAGGAGGGGCTGACCGCACTGGCGGCCACCCCGACCGGTCTGCCGCCCGCACAGGTGTTCCTGGACTCCCTGGGCAGCCCCACGGTGGCCAAGTTCCTGCTCTTCATCGTCTGCGTGGCCCAGTTCTTCTGCGGGATGGCCTCGGTCACGGCTAACTCCCGCATGTCGTACGCCTTCTCCCGCGACCACGCCCTCCCGGGCTCCCGGCTCTGGGCGCAGGTGAACCCCCGGACCGGCACCCCGACCAACTCCATCTGGCTCTGCGTCACGCTGTCGGTGC
>JAOPXW010000335.1 GCA_025964935.1 Friedmanniella sp.
CTGTAGCACTTCCGAAGGGCTGGCTCCGTGCGGCTCGGGCCATAAAAAAAGCCCTCTGCGCACGTAGGCGACAAAGGGCGGACGCCACGGACCAGGTCCGGGCTCGACACTCGTTCACCTGCGCGGGCATCCGTACGGATCTTCGGGTCGAGCGGTGAGGCTCGACCAACCAGCGGTCTTCGGCAGGCACAAGACTACGCAGAGGCGGGGTCCAGGGCCAAATCCACCCAGCCGGTGACCCCCGGACCGCCCTTCCCAAGGACCCCCCGGGCCCCCCGCCCGGGACAATCGGCCCAGGTTCATCGAGCCCTGAACGGCGTGTCGACTTGATTACGGGTCGGTCTCTCACAACTGAGAGTTTGTCGAGAATGTCTCGGCTTGATAACGTACGCGCAGCCCGACAGTTCGACACCGTTGTCGAACCGAGATGCCGGCGCCAACTCAAGGGAGAGCCACCGCATGGGAAGTTTCCTCACGAGAGCAGCAGCGACCACGGCCGTCGCCGCGCTGGCCCTCTCGGCCACCGTTGTCGCCGAGCTGCCCGCCGCGGCCGCCACGACCGGCTGCGCGACCGCGTTCGGCAGCTACCCGAGCCTCAAGCAGGGTTCCACCGGCGCCCACGCGAAGGCCCTGGAATGCCTGCTCAGCAAGGCGGGCTACGCCGTCACCGTCAACGCCTCCATCTCCGCCGCCGACGCGCGCCAGATCGGGGCCTTCCGGGCCTCCGTCGGTCTCCGGCGGCTGCCCGTCGCCGGCCACCGGGCCTGGAGCGCCCTGCTGTCCCGCGGCAGCACCCCCACGCTGCACAGCGGCGCCCGCGGGGCCGATGTCAAGCGCCTCCAGGTCTCGATCCGTTCCGCCGGCTACTCGGTCTCCATCGGGGGCGTCTACGACACCGCCACGGTCAGGGCCGTCAAGACCGTCCAGAAGGCCGAGCACCTCGCCCAGACCGGCACCGCCACCGCCGCCCTGTGGAAGCACCTGCAGTCCGGCCAGGTCAGCGCGCCCGCCAAGAAGGCCGTGACCAAGACGGTGGTCAAGAAGGCGACCACCTCCACGACGAAGGGGGCCCGGGCGCTGGCCTTCGCCAAACGGCAGCTCGGTGAGCCGTACCGCTACGGCTCGGCCGGCCCCAGCTCCTGGGACTGCTCCGGTCTGACCATGAAGGCCTGGAAGGCCGCCGGCGTCTCGCTCCCGCACCAGACCCGTTCGCAGTTCAGCCGCGGCAAGAAGATCTCCAAGAGCAACCTGCGCAAGGGCGACCTGGTCTTCTTCTACTCCGGCATCAGCCACGTGGCCATCTACGCCGGCAACGGCAACGTCATCCACGCCTCGCGTCCGGGCAAGCCCGTGGCCTACATCAAGATGAAGTACATGCCCTTCAAGGGTGCCCGCCGCTACTGAGCGCGGCCCCCTGAGGCTCCTCCCCCGCTCTCCCCGCCCCGTCCGCGGTCTCCCGGCCTCCGCCGGTGAGGCCGCGGACGTCGGCGTTCGGGCCCCGGATGTGGTTCGCTGGCCCGATGCATCCCGCGCTCCGTCCCGCCCGTGCCGCCGACGTCGACCGCCTGCACGCCCTCGTCGTCGAGCTCGCCGTCTACGAGCGCGAGCCGGACGCGGTCCGCGCCACCCCGTCCGACCTGGCGGCCGCGCTGTTCGGGCCGCAGCCCGCGGCGTACGCGCTGGTGGCCGAGGTGGACGGCGAGGTGGTCGGGTTCGCCCTCTACTTCTACAGCTTCTCGACCTGGGAGGGGGTCCACGGGATCTACCTGGAGGACCTGTACGTCGAGCCGCGGCACCGCGGGTCCGGTCTGGGCCGGGCGCTGCTGGCCGCCCTGGCCGAGCTGGCCCTGAGCCGGGGGCTGGCCCGGGTCGAGTGGTCGGTCCTGAACTGGAACAGCCCGGCCGTGGACTTCTACCGCCGGATGGGTGCCGTGGCCATGGACGAGTGGACCGTGTACCGGCTGACCGGGCCGGCGCTGCTGGCGGCCGGGGCCGCCTGACCGGGCCGTGGCGACGCGGGCCGGAAAGCACGCCACCCACGGCGTCGGACCCCTGAGGGCCCGGACCGTGGGTGGCGGGTGGAGCGGTGTGGCGCGGTGCTACTCGGCCTCGGGCTTGAGCTTGCCGGTGTCGATCGGGACACCCGGGCCCATGGTGGTGGAGAGGGTGATCTTGCGGAGGTAGCGGCCCTTGGAGGCGCTGGGCTTGAGCCGCAGGATCTCGTCCAGGGCGGCGAAGTAGTTCTGCGACAGCTGCTCACGGCTGAAGGACGCCTTGCCGATGATGAAGTGGAGGTTCGAGTGGCGGTCGACGCGGAACTCGATCTTCCCGCCCTTGATCTCCGTGACGGCCTTGGCGACGTCGGGCGTCACGGTGCCGGTCTTCGGGTTGGGCATCAGTCCACGAGGACCGAGGACCCGACCCAGGCGGCCCACCTTGCCCATCAGGTCCGGGGTGGCCACGACGGCGTCGAAGTCGAGGTAGCCGTCGGCGACCTTCTGGATCAGCTCGTCCGAGCCG
>JAOPXW010000377.1 GCA_025964935.1 Friedmanniella sp.
GATCCGCGTGGTCGTCGCCGCAGCCGTGCTGGTGGTCATGATGTTCCCGCTCTACTGGATGCTGCGGACGTCGGTGGCCACCACCGATGAGCTGAGCCTCCTGCCGGTCTCCCTGTGGCCGCAGGACTGGCACTGGCAGAACTACCTCCAGCCGTGGCGGCAGTACCCGTTCGCCCGGTGGCTGCTCAACTCGGTGGTCATCGCCGTGCTCTCGGTTGCGTTGACCCTGATGATCAACCTGGCCGCGGGATACGCCTTCGCCAAGCTGCGCTTCCCGCTGCGCAACATCCTCTTCCTGCTGATCATCAGCACCCTGATGGTCCCCGTGCAGGTGATCATGATCCCGCAGTTCCAGGTGGTAATCGACCTGCACCTGCTCAACAGCACCTGGGGTGTCGTGCTGCCGCGGCTGGCCGAGGCGTTCGGGCTCTTCATGGCCCGACAGTTCTTCCTGGGCATCCCGGACGAGCTGATCGAGGCCGGCCGGCTCGACGGCGCCGGCCACCTGCGGATCTTCTGGTCGGTCGTGCTGCCCTTGTCCAAGCCGCTGGTGGCCGCCCTGGTCATCTTCACCTTCATGTGGAGGTGGAACGAGTTCGTCTGGCCGCTGATCGTGCTGACCGACGCCCGCGCCTACACCCTGCCGGTCGGGCTGCAGTTCCTGATCAGCCAGTTCGGCAGCGACTTCGGTCCGCTGCTGGCCATGTCGTTCCTGTCCATCCTGCCCATGCTGCTGGTCTTCGCGATCTTCCAGAGGTACTTCGTCGAGGGTGTGGCCAGGTCCGGGCTCAAGTAGCGTCCAGGCCGCCGAACCGCGGCCCGGCGGGTCACGTTCACGGCCCGGCACCGTCTACGCTGAGAGTCAGAAACCTGGGGGTGCAGGACATGAACGGACCTGAGCACGGCGCCGTGCTGGACGGCGGCGGGAAAGGGGTGGACCCGCAGGAGCAGCAGCTCAGCGAGGAGCATGATCTCCGCTCGAGCGTCGCGGCGCTGGCCACCCTGGGGACGGGACGCCTGGGGCTGGAGGACCTGCTGACCGAGGTGGCGGCCTTCGCCGTCCGGGCCATCCCGGGTGCCGACGGCGCCGGCCTGACCCTGTTGGAGAGTGGCCGCGCCGACACGGTGGTGATGACCACCCCGTTCGTGCACGAGGTCGACGACCTCCAGTACGGCATCGGGCAGGGGCCGTGCATCACGGCGGCGGCGGAGCGGCGCACCGTGAGGTCGGGGTCGCTGGGGGGTGACGCCCGGTGGCCACGCTTCGGAGCGCGGGTGGCCCGGCTGGGGGTGCACAGCGCACTGTCGCTGCCGCTGCTGACCCCGTCGGGGGTGGTGGGGGCCATCAATGTGTACGCCCACGCCAAACACGTCTTCGATGACAATGCGGCGCGTCTGGGCGAGCTCTTCGCCGTACCGGCGGCCATCGCGGTGGAGAACGCGCAGGTGCTCGCCAACGCCCGGCGGCTGGCCATCAGCCTGCAACGGGCCCTGGAGACCCGGGCCATCGTGGACCGGGCGGTCGGGATCGTCATGAGCCGCAGCGGGGCCAGCGCCGACGAGGCCCTGAGCCGGCTCCGCACCCTGAGCCAGCACGAGCACCACAAGCTGGTCGACGTGGCGCAAACCCTGGTCGACGAGGCGGTCCGCCGGGCACGCTCACGCCGTACCGGCAGCCGCTGACGGGCGAGGGTGGGAACCGACGCCGGCACGCCAGAGGGCTCAGGTCGTCGGTGCTGCCGGGGGCGATGAACCACGACGCCTCCCCCAGCACCTGCAGCGCGCTGGTACC
The DNA here is from genome assembly GCA_025964935.1 of Friedmanniella sp. Classification (GTDB taxonomy): domain Bacteria; phylum Actinomycetota; class Actinomycetes; order Propionibacteriales; family Propionibacteriaceae; genus Microlunatus. Next base: position 1,793 of record JAOPXW010000377.1, read on the forward strand.
GCGTCATCCTCCTGCCCGGGCTCGAGATGCACCGACACGGCCCGTCGGAGACCCTGGTAGCGCACCACGGCGGTCTGGTCGGCGGCGACGATCGTGGCCGCCTCAGCCGCGATGACCCGGAGCAGCGTCCGGGGCTGGGTCGGCTGGTGAAGACGTTCGGCCGCCTCGGCCATCGCCCAGGCGCAGGCCAAGTCCCGGCGGCGCACGGCGGCCCGGGTGGGGTCGTCGTCTGTGGCGTGCTCCAGGTACGTTTCGCTCAGGTCCCTCACGAGGCGGCCGAGTGGGGCTGGGGAGCGCCGACCGCGTCCTGCGGGTGGAGCTGCTGGGGAGCCTCCGAGCGTTGCCGCTCGGTGCCCTGCCGAGCCTCGTGCGAGTCGGCGGCAGCCAGGACCTCCCGCAGACTCCGCAGCTCCTCGGTGGCTTCATCAGAGTGGTCCAGCCAGGCCATCGAGGCGTAGAGCTCCTGCAGGAGGGCCCGCACGACCCTGGCGCGCTCCCAGGATTCGCCGGCCGCGGACACAGCTTGGTCCAGCTCGTCGAGCGCGGCGGCCGGCATGAGGGTGGAGGTGGGAGCTCCCCGTGTGGGGGAGGGTGCGGAGGTCGGGATCATGATGTGTCCCCAGGGGACGTGCAGCGCGGGTGGTCTCTGGCTCTGCGAGAGGCGGCGTAACGCGGCATCTCCTCTTTCCAGGGCGGCTGCGGCCGGCAGCGGGATAGGTTGAACATAGACCTTTCCGGCGTCATGGGTAGATCAACAGCGGCCGGCCGAGCCCCTTGCGCCGCCGTGTTTATGCTGTAAACGTCCCTCACTGACCGTTATCAAACGTCCTGGGGTCGCAGACGCCCTGAGGGGGGAGCGGGAGGTCGCCGGCGTTGTCCCGGGAACGCGACAACGGCCGCACGAACCCCCTTGCGGGGGCCGTGCGGCCGTCGGCGGTGAGTCAGACGCGGTAGGCGCCTGCCACTACGTCACCTCGGGTGGAGGTGGGCAGCTGGTGCTCAGGCGTCGTAGTGCTCGCGGCTGCCGGACTTGGCCAGCCCACGGCTGACCATGTAGCCGATGGTGAGCAGCGTGACGTAGAGCCAGGCAGCCTGCGCGCTGAAGCCCTGGTGGTCGTCGGCGGTGTCGGTCACGGCGGCGGCGATGAGGACGCCGACGACCATGAGGACGTACACGATGAACTCGGTCGTCTTGAAGGCGGCCTTGGTCTCGGTCGTCAGCCGACGGGGCTGGGTGTCGCCGTAGGTGGCGTCGGTGCGGGTGGGGGTGGTGCTGGTCATGGGTACTCCCTGGTACTGGTGGGTGACCCGGGGGTCACCGCAAGACTGAGATTGTGTTCGGCGTCGCTGCCGTGCTCTACACGCAATATCTACAATGTAGTTTACGACATAAACTCTAGCGGTTCTTAGCCGTACGTCAAATGCACCGACTCTTAGGCGACCCCGGCGCCGGGTTGTCGCCGGCTGGCTAGACTTCCCGCGGAGGGGTTGCGGGCCACCGGCCCACCGATGACTTCCCGGAAGGCCAAAGATGACCCGGCAAGAACCCCTGACGCGCGCCAGCGTGCTGAGCGCCGCCCTGCGGCTGGTCGACAGCGAGGGCCTGGACGCGCTGACGCGGCGCCGGCTCGGGCACGAGCTGGGACGGGACGCCATGGCCCTCTACCGTTACGCCCCCGACCGGGCCGCGCTGCTGGACGGGCTGGTGGAGCTGGTGCTCAGCGAGCTGGAGCTCCCCCCGCAGGGCCAGGACTGGCAGACCCAGCTCCGGCGGACCGCGCACCAGTTCCGCCGCCTGGCCATCGCCCACCCCCACGTGGTCGGCCTGATCGTCACGCGCCCGCTGTCGACCCCGCTGGCGTCGAGGCCGCTCGCCACCCTCCGGCCCCTGGAGCACCTGCTCGCCGTCCTGACCGGCGCCGGGTTCCCCCCGGCCACGGCGCTACGGATCTACCGCCTCTTCATCGGCTTCCTCTACGGACACGTGCTGACCGAGCTGCAGGAGCTGGTGGCCGAGCCGGACGAGACCGACGACGTCCTGCGGCTCGGCCTGCACCGGCTGCCGATCCGGGAGTTCCCGCTGCTCCGCAGCCTCGCCAGCGAGCTGGCCGGCTACGACGGCGCCGACGAGCTGGAGCGGGGCCTGGACGTCCTGTTCACCGGCCTGGACGCCCACGCCGTCGACCACGAGGTCGCTCGCTAGCCGCCGGTAGGCGCCCGGTGCCGGGGCCCCGGCCCCTCAGGCCTCCGGGCGGGCTCGACCCGGGAAGCGGAGCCCGGCGCCGTGGTCGAAGATCGGGTCCTCGGTGTCGTCGGCGACGTCGGACCGGGAGCGGCGTACGGCCTCACTCGAGCGCGGCACCTCGAAGGGCAGACGCCCCAGCGGGGGAACGGCGCCGGTCAGCACGGCGACCAGGGCGGCCGGGGAGGCTCCCACGTCGGTCAGGATCGCGGCGGCGAACTCGGTGAAGGGCGTCAGGATGCCCGGGCGCTCCAGGTTGGCCTCGATGATCAGGGGAGTGACCGCCGCGAGCTCGCGCAGCCGCGCCACCAGCCCCGGCCGGTACTCCAGCGAGCCCTGATGGAAGAAGCCCTCCAGGAACAGGTCGTCCCGGGGCTCGTACGGGGCCGCGAGCCGGACGATCGCCACGTCGGCGTGGGCCGGGTCCGACACCACCTGACCCAGCCGGGCGGCCGCCGCGGCCGGGATGCCCTCGACGTAGACACGGAGCGTCCTCCGCAGGGGCAGCACCGGCGCCCCGGCCACCTCGGCGTTGCGCAGCAGCACCACCGACTCGGCCTGGGCGCGCAGCCCGGCCCGGACGAAGTCGGGGCGACCGACCAGCTCCTCGGCCGCGTCGGGGTCCACGAACGGGTCGTCGAACAGCCCGAGCTGGAACTTCACCAGCAGCAGGCGTCGGACCGACTCGTCCAGGCGCGCCTCGGTGACCAGACCCTCGTCGAGGGCCTGCTGGAGGAGGTCGGTGCGTGCCTCGCCGCCGAGCTGGTCCGCTCCCGCCTCCAGGATCCGGACCACCCGCTGCAGCGGGCTCAGGTGCTCGACGCCCCAGGCGCGAGCCGGCAGCGGCCGACCGCGGACCACCGTCCCGGTGACGAGACCCCAGTCCGTACAGATGACCCCGTCGAAGCCCAGCTGGTCCCGGAGCAGGCCGGTGAGGATCTGTCGGTTGAACCCGAAGCCGACCTCCTCGATGGGCGCCCCGTCCAGCTGCAGCCCGATCGGCATGCCGTAGTAAGGCATCAGGGCCGAGGTGCCCACCTCGATGGCACGGCGGAACGGCACCAGGTGGTCGGCGAAGCGGCCGCCGGGATAGACCTGCTCCCGCCCGTACGGGAAGTGCGCGTCCTCGCCGTCCTGCTGGGGTCCACCGCCGGGGAAGTGCTTGGCCATCGCGGCGACCGAGGTCCGGCCGAGACCCCGGCCGATCTGGAAGCCGTCGATGTAGGCCGCGGCGACGTCCGCCACGAACGCGCTGTCGTTGCCGAAGGTGTGGAACTGCCGGCCCCAGCGCGGCTCGGTGCCCAGGTCGATCTGCGGGTGCAGGGCGGACCGGATGCCCACCGCCACGTACTCCCGGCGGGCGATGTCGGCGAACTCCCGGACGCGCTCGGGGTCCCCCAGGGCGGCGAGGCCCAGCGGCTCCGGCCAGGCCGACATCGCCCCGGCCGCGAAGGCGGCCCCCGTGTTGGCTGCGAACGAGTGCCGGGGGTCGGAGCTCACCGTGACCGGGATCGAGTGCGGCGTGGTCGCGGCCAGCTCCTGCAGGGCGTTGGACCATTCCGCGGACTCACGCGCCGACGGCAGGGCGTGCACGTTGACGTGGTTGATGAGCCGGTCGACCACGACGCCCCGGGTGGAGGACCGGGCCACCACCCCGTCGGCCTCCATCAGGGTGCCGTGCGGGCCGACCTCGATGATGTCGTGGAAGAACAGTCCAATCTTCTCCGCGACCGAGAGCCGGCCCACCAGGTCCTCCGCCCGCTCGGCGGGGGAGAGGCGGGGGTCCTCGAACGGGGCCATCCGCTGGTCGTGGTCGAGATCCCGGAAGACGGTCCCGTCCTCGGCGGTCAGCGTGGTCGGCTGGGGCTTGGGCACGTCGTTGTCCTTGCGTCGGCGGAAGGGCGAGCCCTCCCAGTGTCCAGGTACGCCGTCCGCCGGTCCCCCCGGGTGCCCGGGGTCTCCGCCTGGGCTACGCCGAGGTCAGCGTCTGCACCGGCAGGTCCGCGGCGGGCCCGGCGGCGACGCTGGTGATCGTGGCCGCACCCCGCGCCGGCCGGACCCAGATGGGGGAGCCGGGCTCGAGGTTCAGCGCCTCGACCTGGCCCGGGGTCAGCTGCAGCCAGAAAAGTTGGCCGTCGCCGGTCGCGTCGGCCCGGACCTCGAACCCGACCCGCTGCATGCGCTCGATCCGGGCCTGCAGGGTGCCCGGTTGCGGGTCGGCGAAGACGTCGATGTCGTGTGGGCGTACGAGCTGGCCCCCGAGCCGGGTGACCGGACCGAGGAACTCCATCACGAACTCGTTGGCTGGACGGTCGTAGAGGTCGTTGGGTCCCCCGACCTGCTCGACCCGGCCGTGGTTGATCACGACCAGCTCGTCGGCGACCTCCAGGGCCTCCTCCTGGTCGTGGGTCACGAAGTTGGTGGTGACGTGCACCTCGTCGTGCAGCCGCCGCAGCCAGTCGCGCAGCTCCTTGCGCACCTTGGCGTCCAGGGCGCCGAACGGCTCGTCCAGCAGCAGGACCTTGGGCTCGGCGGCCAGTGCCCGGGCCAGGGCCATCCGCTGCCGCTGCCCGCCCGAGAGCTGGGCGGGCAGCCGGTCGGCGAACTGGTCGAGGTGCACCAGCTCCAGCAGCTCGTGCACCCGCCGGCGGATCTCGGCCCGGGGCCGCTTGCGGACCTCAAGCCCGAAGGCCACGTTGCGGTAGACGCTGAGGTGCTTGAAGGCCGCGTAGTGCTGGAAGACGAAGCCGACGTCGCGGCGCTGCGGCGGCAGCGCGGTGGCGTCCTGGTTCTCGATCCGTACGGTGCCGGAGTCGGCCTGGTCGAGACCGGCGATGACCCGCAGCAGGGTGGACTTGCCGCCCCCGCTGGGCCCGAGCAGGGCCGTGAGCTGCCCGCTGCGGACGTCGATGCTGACGTCGTCGAGGGCGACGAAGTCGCCGAAGCGCTTGCTGATGTGCTGGGCC
>JAOPXW010000388.1 GCA_025964935.1 Friedmanniella sp.
GTCACCGGCCAGGACCAGCTCGGCGATCGCGTCGCCGGTGGACTTGTCGACGTTGCGCCAGTACTCGAAGACCCGCTCGCGGATGTCCGGCTTGACCTGGCCCAGGGTCGAGGCGACGGTCGCGACCAGGCGCCCGCGCTCGGCCTCGTCCATCGTCTCGGTGACCAGGGTGTGGGCCTGCCCGAAGTCGTCGTCCTCGGCCCGCAGGGTGTAGGCCGCGCGGATCATCTGGCCGTCGACCTGCCAGTTCTGGTCGGCGAACTCGTCCTTGACCACGACGGGACCGCCGACGGTGTTGGGCGAGTAGACCGGCTGACCCGGGTTGTAGTCGTAGGCCATCGCGCCGTCGAAGGCGTACGTGTTGACCTCCACCTTGGGCTTGTTCACCGGCAGCTGGTGGTAGTTGGCCCCGATGCGGTAGCGGTGGGTGTCGGCGTACGCGAACACCCGGCCGAGCAGCATCTTGTCCGGGCTCAGGCCGATGCCGGGGACGAGCGCGTTGGGCTCGAACGCCGCCTGCTCGATCTGGGCGAAGAAGTTCTCCGGGTTCTTGTTCAGGGTCATGGTGCCGACCTTGATCAGCGGGTAGTCACCCTGCGGCCAGACCTTGGTCAGGTCGAACGGGTTGAACCGGTAGGTCTTCGCGTCCTCGTACGGCATCACCTGGACGTGCAGGGTCCAGGTCGGGAAGTCGCCGGCCTTGATGGACTGGAACAGGTCCCGACGGTGGGCGTCGGGGTCGGACGCGGCGGTCTTGGCCGCCTCGTCGTTGCTGAGGTTCTCCACGCCCTGGTCGGTCTTGAAGTGGTACTTGACCCAGAACTGCTCGCCGGCGGCGTTGACCCACATGAAGGTGTGGGAGCCGTAGCCGTTCATGTGGCGCCACGACTTCGGGATGCCCCGGTCGCTCATCAGCACGGCGACCTGGTGGGCCGACTCGGGCTGCAGGGTCCAGAAGTCCCACCGCATGTCCCAGTCCTGCAGACCGGAGTCGGGCAGCCGCTTCTGCGAACGGATGAAGTGCGGGAACTTCATGCTGTCGCGCACGAAGAAGACCGGGGTGTTGTTGCCGACGAGGTCGTAGTTGCCCTCGGTCGTGTAGAACTTCAGCGAGAAGCCACGGGGGTCGCGGACCGTGTCGGCCGAGCCCTGCTCGCCGGCGACGGTGGAGAAGCGGGCCAGCATCTCGGTCTTGACCCCGGGCTGGAACAGCGCCGCACGGGTGTACCGGCTGACGTCCTCGGTGGTCTCGAAGGTCCCGAAGGCGCCGCCGCCCTTGGCGTGCACGTTCCGCTCCGGAACGCGCTCGCGGTTGAAGTGGGCCATCTGGTTCACGAAGTGGTAGTCGTGCAGCAGCATGGGGCCGTCCGGACCCAGGGTCAGCGACTGGTTGTCGCTGGGCGCGGGCGCTCCGGTGTCGGTGGTCGAGATCTTGGCGGGGGGGGTGCTGGGGGCGGAAAGCTCGGTAGTCATGTGCCTCTCACTTCGGTTGGGACGAACGCGTGCGGTCGAGGATGTCGTGGGGGGACGAAGGGCCGGAGGGTCTCCGTGCCCGGGGCTCAGGGGTTTCCCACCTGGCTCTTGGTGACGGGCGAGGAGACCGCCGTCGCGGGCCCTTCGACAGCGGATGGCTCTCCGGTCGGGTCGGACCGGGAGGCGGCGCAGTCGGCGCAGGTCCCCCAGTAGGTGACCTCGGCCTCCTCGACCACGAAACCCTGCGGGTCCTCCGGCACGGCACATGGGATCGACCCCATGGCGCAGGGCACGTCGAGCACCCGCTGACAACCCCGGCAGACGAGGTGGTGATGGTTGTCGCCGGTGGCGATCTCAAAACGCATGGCCGAACCGGCCGGCTCGAACCGCCGCAGGATGTCGTGCTCGGTCAGGGTGTTCAGGGTGTCGTACACAGCCTGGGTCGAGACGGACCCGATCTCGGCGCGCACCCGCGCCGCGACCTGGTCGGCCGACGCATGCGGATCCTGATGGACGACGTCCAGCACGGCCAGCCGGGGCTGCGTCACCCGGAGCCCGGCGGCGCGCAGCCGCCCGGTCCAGGAGGGCACCTCGACAGTCCGGTTCATAGCCCCACTCAACCACTCTTCCTGGAATCATTCAAGAAAATGCCAGGCCGAACCCACTGTCCCCGGTCGGTCAGTCGTCGTTCCACCGCGGGTCGTGGTCGTAGGACTCGTTGCGCTCCTCGACCTTCTGCAGCGCGCTCTCCGCGGCCTCGCGGGAGGCGTACGGGCCCAGCCGGTCCGCACTTTTGCCGGCCTTGCTGTCCTGCACCGCCGACTTGGTCTTGAGGTCGAACCACCACTGGTCGTCTGCCATGGTCTGCGCCTTTCCGGTCCCGGACGGCCCCGTTGCCGCCACAGACGAATCTACCGAGGACCACTGACAGTGGTGGCCGGTAGGCCGTCTCGACCGCCGCCCCGCGGGCTCTCGAGGCGGGCGGGGGCGGGCATATCATCACCGCGTGCCGCCCGTCCTGCCCGCGCCCACCACGCCCCGCCGCCGGGTTCCGGCTTCCCTGGCCCGCCCCGAGTACGTCGACCGGCCGGCCCCTGCGGCGTACACGGGACCCGACGTCCAGAGCGCCGAGACGATCGAGAAGATGCGAGTGGCCGGCCGGATCGCCGCCCAGGCCCTGCAGGCCGCCGCGGCCGTGCTGGCGCCGGGCGTCACCACCGACGCCGTCGACGCGGTGGCCCACGAGTTCCTGCTCGACCACCACGCCTACCCCTCGACCCTGGGCTACCGGGGGTTCCCGAAGTCCTGCTGCACGTCGGTGAACGAGGTCATCTGCCACGGCATCCCCGACCAGCGTCCGCTGGCCGACGGCGACCTGGTCAGCATCGACATCACCGCGTACGTGGACGGGGTGCACGGCGACAACTGCGGTACCTACGGGGTGGGCGAGCTCGACGAGGCGTCCCGGCTGCTGACCGAGCGGACCGCGGAGGCTCTCGCCCGGGCCGTCCGGGCCGTGCGGCCGGGTCGTCAGGTGAACGTCATCGGTCGGGTCATCGAGAGCTACGCCCGACGGTTCCGCTACGGCGTCGTCAGGGACTACACCGGCCACGGGGTGCACAGCACGTTCCACTCCGGCCTGGTCATCCCGCACTACGACGAGCCCGCGTACGCGACCGTCATCAGGCCGGGGATGACCTTCACGATCGAGCCGATGCTGACCCTCGGCACCGCCGACTGGTACGCCTGGGACGACGGCTGGACGGTGCTGACCGCCGACGGCAGCCGGTGCGCCCAGTTCGAGCACACGCTGGTGGTGACCGGCACCGGGAGCGAGATCCTCACCCTGCCCTAGCCCGACGGCCGGGGTCGGAGCCGGCCCGGAGCAGGAGGCGCGGAGCAGGAGGCGCGCGGCCGGACCGCACTCCGATACGCTGGACGACGGACGAGTCGGTCAGGCGGTCGCGGTCGCTGGCAACAGCGGTCGAGGAAAGTCCGGACTCCACAGAGCACGGTGGTGGGTAACGCCCACCCGGGGTGACCCGCGGGACAGTGCCACAGAGAAGAGACCGCCTCCGGCTCGCGCCGGAGGTAAGGGTGAAACGGCGGTGTAAGAGACCACCAGCGCCCCAGGTGACTGGGGCGGCTCGGTAAACCCCACCCGGAGCAAGACCAAAAGGACGCGTACGCGCGTCTGCGGAAGCGTTCGAGGGCTGCTCGCCCGAGCTTCCGGGTAGGTCGCACCAGGCCGCTGGCAACAGCGGTCGCAGATGGATGATCGCCCGGCCGCCTCACGGCGGTCGACAGAATCCGGCTTATCGACCGACTCGTCCCCTCCCCCGCACCACCGCTGGAGTTCTGGCGAGGATCCGGCTCGGTACTCCACACCGAATCCTCGCCAGAACTCGGCGGGCCGGGTTTCAACCCAGGGAACGGAGCCGGCGGGCGGGCAGCGCACACCCGAGCGCCCCGGCCGCGAGGATCCCGAACCTCCGCACGCCCAGACCCGCCGCGGCCACCGCGTCCGCGGGTCGCTTCACCGGGTTGGAGTAGAGCAGCCGGGCGGGTCGACCCCGCGCCGAGGGCGACCGGCACCTCACCCGGGCCGGCCACGTCGAAGCGGCAGCCCACCGCAGCCAGGGCGGCGACCAGCTCCGGGTGCGCAGGCGGGGCGGGCAGCGAGACGGGGATGGTGGTCATGGGGCGGCCTCGGGGGGGGTTGCCCCCCAAGAGCCCCGCGCCGTCCGCCACCCCGATCACGCTGGAGTTCTGGCGAAGATCCGGCTCGGTACTCCACGCCGGATCCTCGCCAGAACCCGGCTGCAGTCAGCCCGTCGGACGGCTCCGGTCGGCCTTGGTCCGGGCGCGCTGCTTCTTGGCGTCCAGCCGCCGCTCGACCGACCCCCGCGTCGGCCGGGTGGCCCGTCGGCGCGGCGGCGGCGGGGCGAGCGCCTCCCGCAGCTGCTGGGCCAGCCGGCGACGGGCGGCCTCCCGGTTGCGGAGCTGGGCGCGGTACTCCGACGCGGTCACGACCACCGCACCGCCGACCAGGTCCGGCGCGAGCCGGGTCAGCAGCCGCGTCCGCAGGTGCTCACTCAGCCCCGCGACGGCCGTCGACGCCCCGGGGACCCAGCGCAGCTCGACCCGGCTGTCGGTGGTGTTGACCCCCTGCCCGCCGGGACCCGACGACCTGGAGAACCGCCACCCGAGCTCGTCGGCGGGGACCACGAGGGTGTCGCTGACGTGCAGGGGCGCCTCGATGCTCATCGGGCCGGGCCGTCCACGTGCTGCCTTCCGCCGGGGCCGTCGGTCGGCCGTCCCCGCCCCGAGGGACGGTCGCTGTCCCATCCATCCTGGCGTACGCGTCCAGCAGGTTTCCCTGCCTGGGCACACTGGTCGGCGTGCCGGAGCTTCCCGAGGTCGAGAGTGCCCGTGCGGCGATCGAGAGAGCCGGGCTGCGCCGGCGGATCGCCGACGTCGACGACAGCGACATCTACGAATGTCGACCCCACCGCCCCGGGGAGATCCGGACCGCGCTGCTGGGTCGCCGCCTGACCGGCGCCTACCGCCGCGGCAAGACGATGTGGTGCGAGACCTCGGGGGTCGGGCGGTCGCGGACGCCCGGGCCGATCCTGGGGCTGCACCTGGGGATGAGCGGTCGGATCCTTCTCAGCGGACCGGACGGGGTGACCGAGGGCGGCGACTGGCTGGGGGGCCGCTACGGCAGCGGCGCTGAGCAGGCCGCGCGGAACCCCGTCTGGGACCGCTTCACCCTGCGCTTCGAGGACGGCGGGACGCTGCGGCTCTTCGACAAACGGCGGCTCGGTCGGGTCCGGCTGAACCCGGACCTGGACGGGGTCGGGCCGGACGCGGAGGAGATCGGGCTGGCCACCTTCAGCGAGCGGGTCGGGCGGAGCAAGGCACCCGTGAAGGCCCGGCTGCTGGACCAGTCGGTGCTGGCCGGGGTGGGCAACCTGCTCGCCGACGAGACCCTGTGGCAGGCGGCGATCTCCCCCCGACGCCCGGCCAACGAGCTGAGCGCCCAGGAGCTGAGCACCCTGCACGACGCGCTGCACCGCGCCACCAAGGCCGCGATCGCCCAGGGCGGGGTGCACACCGGCGAGGTGATCGGGTTCCGCGGCGCCGGTCGGCACTGCCCGCGGTGCGGGGCGGAGATGACGCACGCGACCGTCGGCGGGCGGACCACCTGGTGGTGCTCGGCCGAGCAGGTCTGAGGCCCCCCGCGTCCCGGACCCCCCGTACGGCGCCGACCGGAGGTAGCATCGGGCCAGGTCGCACCGGTGCGTGGTGCCTGACCGTGTCCAGGGACCCCCGACCCGAAACAGGCACCCATGACCCTCCACCGTCAGCACCCCCGCTCCTGGCGCCTGGCCCGCCGTACGGCTCTCGTCGCCCTGGCCACCGGGCTGCTCCTGGGCCCCGCCGTGACGACCAGCGCGGCCCCCGCCGCCCCGAGCCCCAGCGTCACCCCCAGCCCCACCGCCACCAGCCCCACCGCCTCCAGCCCCACCGTCACCCCCGGTGGCGATCAATCCGCCGTCTCCGCCACCCCGGCCCTCTCCGCCACCCCGACCTCGCCCACCCCGACGGCCGCGGCCCCCACGCCGGCCGGCCGGCCGCAGGCCGCCGCGGACGCAGCCACCCTGAGCCTGGACGTGCAGCCGGTCGACGGGCCGGTGCCCGCGTTCTACCAGGACCTGGGCGCGTACGGGATCAGCGGGACGAGCAGCGGCCTGCCCGACGGCGCACCCGTCGAGGTCTACCGGCGTACGGGGGACGGGCCGTGGGCCGTGGTGGCGCAGACCCAGGTCGTGGCCGCGGCGTACGCGGTGCGGCTGCCGGTGCAGGCCCAGGGCTCCATGACGTTCCAGGCCACCACGGGCGGGCCGCCCGGGGCGGGTGACGCGGTCCAGAGCCCCGCCCTGACCGTGCTGGTGGCCGACTCCTCGGTCACCCTCGACCGGCCCGCCGGCACAGTCGACTCCCTGGTCAGCCCGCTGATCACCGGTTCGGTCGTGCCGGCCCGGGCCGGGGTCGAGGTGCACCTGGACGTCAGGGTCGGGGCGGTCTTCCGGCTCAGCCGGACCACGGTGACCGACGCCGCGGGCCGCTGGTCGAGCCCCTTCAGCCACGGGCGGGGCCACCTGGCCGGCTACACCCTGCGGGCGACGTACCACGCCGCGAACCGGGACCGGTGGGAGGCCAGCGCGTCGCAGACCCTCCGGCGGATCGCCGTCCTGAACGCGGTCATCACCCCGACCACCGCCGCCGAGGTGGCCAAGACCTACCGCGCCGGCTGCCCGGTCGGCCGCTCCCGGCTGAGCACCATCACCATGAACTTCTACGGCCGCGACAAGCTCATGCACCGCGGCGTCCTCATCATCCGCAGCGACCGGACCGGGACGATCACCCGCAGCTTCGGCAAGGCACTGGCCCGGCGATACCCGATCGCCAAGCTCGACAACCCCAACGTGTACGGCGGCAACGACCCGCGCCAGATGGCCGCCAACAACACCAGCGGCTTCAACTGTCGCAAGGTGGTCGGCAACCCGTACGCCCAGTCGCCCCACTCGTACGGCATCGCCATCGACGTGAACACCGTCCAGAACCCGTACCGGGACGCCCGCGGCCGCTGGTGGCCGGGCAACGGGACGAGCTACATCGACCGCTCCCCGCTGCGCTGGGGCATGCTGGCCAAGGGCTCCACCCTGACGGCCGCGCTGCGCAGCGAGCACTACTTCTGGGGAGGGCTGTGGTCACCCGGGCGGGACTACCAGCACTTCGAGCGCCGGTGAGCCGGTGAGCCGACCCCGACCGGTGCGTGTCCCGGCGCGGGGCCTGGTCCGGACCGTCCTCCGTCCGGTCGCACTCGCCCCGGTGCTGGTGGGCCCGGTGCTGCTGGTCGGGCTGAGCGGCTGCGGAACCATGAC
>JAOPXW010000295.1 GCA_025964935.1 Friedmanniella sp.
TTCACCGGCGTCCGCCCGCCCGGCTCCTTCGCGCTCCGGGTCGGGGCGACCGCGGGCCACCCGGCCCCCTCCTCACCTGATCCCGGCATCGGGGGGCGTTGACTCCGTGGTCCGCCCGCGGTGTCGGGCGTGACGTCGGTTCCGAGGACGTCGTAGACTCCTGCCTGGCAGTTCGTGAAGCAATTCACGAACGGCCTCGGGAGCCCCTCGACGGGCCTCCAGCAACGACGCAAACGACGACAGTCTGGTCCAGACGAGCAGGAGACGCGATGTCAGTCACGCCGAACGGGCGCGCCCCGTTTGTGCCCGCGGCAGCGTCCCCTCCCTCCGGCGGCTCGAGCAGCGACGGGGCCATCGAGTCCGACGTCATCGTGGTCGGCGCGGGCCCGGCGGGCTCCGCCACCGCCACCCACCTCGCCCGCCGTGGGCTGCACGTGTCGCTGCTGGAGAAGAGCCAGTTCCCCCGCGAGAAGGTCTGCGGCGACGGGCTGACCCCGCGCGCCACCCGGCAGCTGATCCGGCTCGGCATCGACACCTCCGAGTCCGCGGGCTGGCTGCACAACAAGGGCCTGCGGATCTACGGCGGAGACCGACCCTTCCAGCTGGAGTGGCCCGACCTGGCCGACTTCCCGCCGTACGGGCTGGTCCGGCCGCGCTCGGACTTCGACGACCTGCTGGTGCGCAACGCGGAGGCCTCCGGGGCCAAGCTGTACGAGCTGGCGAACGTCACCGAGCCGATCGTCGACCCCACGACCGACCGGATCGTCGGGGTCCGGACCAAGGACGGGCGCCGCTTCACCGCGCCGATGGTGGTGGCGGCCGACGGCAACTCCACCCGCCTCAGCCTGGCCATGGGTCTCAACCGGCGCGACGACCGGCCGATGGGGGTCGCGGTCCGCACCTACTACACCAGCCCGCGGCACCGCGACGACTACCTGGAGTCCTGGCTGGAGCTGTGGGACGGCAAGCCGGGCGAGAGCGCGCTGCTGCCCGGCTACGGCTGGATCTTCGGGATGGGCGACGGGACCTGCAACGTGGGGCTCGGCATCCTCAACACCTCGAACGCCTTCGGCCGGACCGACTACAAGGACCTGCTGAAGCGCTGGCTGGACAACACCCCGGAGGAGTGGGGGTTCCGGGACGAGAACATGACCACCCCCGTCCGCGGGGCGGCGCTGCCCATGGGGTTCAACCGCCAGCCGCACTACACCCGAGGCCTGCTGCTGGTCGGGGACGCCGGCGGCATGGTCAACCCGTTCAACGGGGAGGGCATCGCGTACGCCATGGAGTCCGGGGAGATCGCCGCGGACGCGATGGCCGAGGCGCACTACCGCGGCGTGGGCACCGCCAGCGCGGAGCGGGCGCTGCAGGGCTACCCCGTCGCGATGAAGGCCCAGCTGGGCGGCTACTACACGCTCGGGCGCACCTTCGTGAAGCTGATCGGCAACCCCCAGGTGATGCGGGCCTGCACGAAGTACGGGCTGCCCCGGAAGACCCTGATGCGGTTCACCCTCAAACTGCTGGCCAACCTGACCGACGAGCGCGACGGCGACGCGATGGACAAGCTGATCAACTCGCTGTCCTCGATCGCCCCGGCGGCCTGAGGCGCTCCGCGAAAATGTCAGTCGGTCCCCGTATCCTCAACCCGCATCCCCGGGGCTGCTCGCACGCAGCCCCCCGTGGCTGCGCGACCCCCCGCCCCGCACGGCAGACCCCACGACCAGGAGCCCACCGATGAGCCCTTACCTCGGCATCGTCATCCTGCTCGCCCTGGCGTCGGGCTTCGTCGGGCTGACCATCCTCACCAGCCTGATCGTGGGACCCGGGCGCTACAACCGGGCCAAGTACGACTCGTACGAGTGCGGCATCGAGCCCACCCCCCAGCCGGTGGGCGGCGGGCGTTTCCCGGTGAAGTACTACATCACCGCCATGCTCTTCATCGTCTTCGACATCGAGATCGTCTTCCTCTACCCGTGGGCGGTGTCCTTCGACCTGCTGGGCACGTTCGCGCTCGTCGAGATGATCTTGTTCATCATCACCGTCTTCATCGCCTACCTTTACGTGCTGCGCCGAGGTGGACTCGATTGGGACTGACCAGGTCGCCACGACCGACAAGAAGAGGGAACTGAGATGGGTGCAGAGGAGCAGCTCCCGAGTGGAGTCCTGCTGACCACGCTGGAAGGTCTGTTCGGCTACATGCGGAGCGCGTCGTTCTGGCCGGCCACCTTCGGGCTGGCCTGCTGCGCGATCGAGATGATGACCTACGGTGCGCCCCGCTACGACTCGGGCCGCTGGGGCCAGGAGGTCTTCCGGGCCTCCCCGCGGCAGGCGGACCTGATGATCGTGGCCGGCCGGGTCAGCCAGAAGATGGCTCCCGTGCTGCGTCAGATCTACGACCAGATGGCCAACCCCAAGTGGGTGCTGGCCATGGGTGTCTGCGCGAGCAGCGGCGGCATGTTCAACAACTACGCCATCGTGCAGGGGGTCGACCACGTCGTCCCCGTGGACATGTACCTGCCGGGCTGTCCGCCGCGGCCCGAGATGCTGATCGACGCGATGTTCAAGCTGCGCGACAAGGTCGCCCACACCCCGATCGGCGTCAACGCCACCCTCGCCGCCCAGGAGGCCGAGCAGGCCCAGCTGGTGGCCCCGTCCACCCGCGAGCTGAAGGGTCTGCTGCGTTGAGTCCCGACCCTCGCTCCGAGCGCTCCGCCGAGGGCGTCAACGCCGAGTCCGACGCCAAGGCGCCGGTCACGGGAGGACTGCCCCAGGGTGAGTCCGCCCCCGACCCCGGCACCCGTGCGGGCTCGGTGACCGGCTCGGCCCCCGAGGTCGCCTCCGGTGCCAGCGACGGTGACCAGGCGACCGACGAGGCGGCCCAGTCCGAGGTGGCCGTGGCCTCCCCGTCCGCGGAGGTGCTCGAGGTCCGCCAGGGCATGTTCGGCGTCCGGGGCACCGGCGACACCTCCGGCTACGGCGGTCTGACCCGCACCATCGCGTTCCCGGGTCCGGCCGAGCAGCCCTTCGGCGGCTGGTGGGACCAGGTCTCGGACCGGATCGGCGAGCTGGTCGGCAACTACAGCGACGTCATCAGCAAGGTCGTCATCCACCGTGGGGAGATCACCTTCCACGTCGTGCCGGCCCAGCTGGCCATGCTGGCCCGGCACCTCCGCGACGACGCCCACCTCCGGTTCGAGCTGTGCAGCAGCGTCTCGGGGGTGCACTACCCGGCCGACCGCGGCCAGGAGCTGCACGCGGTCTACCACCTGCAGTCGATGACCCACAACCGCCGGATCCGGCTCGAGGTCGCGGTGCCGGAGTCCGACCCGCACCTCCCCTCGGTGGTGGGCACCTACCCGACCGCCGACTGGCACGAGCGCGAGACGTACGACATGTTCGGCATCGTCTTCGACGGGCACCCCGCGCTCACCCGCATCCTGATGCCGGATGACTGGCCCGGCCACCCGCAGCGCAAGGACTACCCGCTCGGGGGCATCCCGGTGGAGTACAAGGGCGCCACCATCCCGCCACCTGACCAGCGCAGGAGCTACTCATGAGTGCCACCACCTCGACGCATCCCTCCAGCACGCCGGCGGACGACGAGGCCGGCCGACGGGCCGGGGCCGAGGACCCGTACGGCGCGGCCGCCGACCCGGTCGCCGGTCACGTCTACACCGTCACCGGTCAGGACTGGGACACCATCGTGGCCGAGCAGGCCGAGCGCGGTGACGAGCGGATCGTGGTCAACATGGGCCCGCAGCACCCCTCCACCCACGGGGTGCTCCGGCTCATCCTCGAGATGGAGGGCGAGTCCGTCCACGAGGCCCGGTGCGGCATCGGCTATCTGCACACGGGCATCGAGAAGAACATGGAGTTCCGCTCCTGGACCCAGGGCGTGACCTTCTGCACCCGGATGGACTACCTGTCGCCGCTGTCGCAGGAGACCACCTACTGCCTGGGGGTGGAGCGGCTGCTCGACATCGAGGCCGAGATCCCCGAGAAGGCCAACGTCATCCGGGTGATGATGCTGGAGCTCAACCGGATCTCCTCCCACCTGGTCTGCATCGCCACCGGCGGCATGGAGATCGGCGCCCTGACCGTGATGACCATCGGCTTCCGCGAGCGGGAGAAGGTGCTCGACGCGCTCGAGTTGATCACCGGGCTGCGGATGAACCACGCCTACATCCGCCCCGGCGGGGTGGCTCAGGACCTGCCCGACAACGCCTTGGCGCACGTCCGCGACCTGATCGCCTGGATGCGCAAGCACCTGCCCGAGTACGCCGCGTTCTGCAACGCGAACCCGATCTTCCAGGGTCGGCTGAGCGGGGTCGGCCACCTCGACCTGGCCGGCTGCCTGGCCCTGGGGATCACCGGGCCGCCGCTGCGCGCCACGGGCTACGACTGGGACCTGCGCAAGAAGCAGCCCTACTGCGGCTACGAGACCTACGACTTCGAGGTCCAGACCTGGGACACCGCCGACGCGTACGGGCGCTTCCGGATCCGGCTGAACGAGATGTGGGAGAGCCTGAAGATCGTCGAGCAGTGCGTCGGCCGGCTGGAGAAGATGACGGGCGACCCGGTGATGATCGCGGACAAGAAGATCGCCTGGCCGGCCCAGCTCTCGGTGGGCTCGGACGGCTTGGGCAACTCGAACGAGCACATCAAGCACATCATGGGCGAGTCGATGGAGGCCCTCATCCACCACTTCAAGCTGGTCACCGAGGGCTTCCACGTGCCGCCGGGGCAGGCGTACGTGCCGATCGAGAGCCCGCGCGGGGAGATCGGGGCGCACGTGGTCTCCGACGGCGGCACCCGACCCTTCCGGGCCCACTTCCGGGACCCGAGCTTCGTCAACCTGCAGGCGATGCCGATCATGTGCGAGGGGGCGATGGTGTCCGACGTGGTCGTCGCCGTGGCCTCGCTCGACCCGGTGATGGGCGGGGTCGACCGATGAGTGTGATCGAGCCCCAGGCGGGTGCCCGGGCCGGGCACGGCGGCGGCGACAACGCCTCCGAGGAGCTGGCCGGCCACGGCCACCTCACCACGCACTTCGACGAGCCGAGTCTGGACTTCTCCGGGCCGGCGACCCAGCTGAGTGAGCAGACCCTGGCCGAGCTGGCCTCGATCGCGGCCCGCTACCCGCAGCAGCGCTCCGCGCTGCTGCCCATGCTGCACCTGGTGCAGAGTGTGGAGGGCCGGGTGACCCCGGCGGGGATCGAAGCCTGCGCCCGCATCCTGGGGCTGACGGCCGCCGACGTGAGCGGGGTCGCCACCTTCTACACGATGTACAAGCGGCGCCCCGTCGGCCAGTACCACGTCGGGGTCTGCACGACCGCCCTCTGCGCGATCATGGGGGGCGACGACGTCTACGCCCGACTCCAGGACCACCTGGGCATCGGCAACGACGAGACCACCGACGACGGCCTGGTCACGTTGGAGCACCTGGAGTGCAACGCGGCCTGCGACTTCGCCCCGGTGATGATGGTCAACTGGGAGTTCTTCGACAACACCACCCCGGACCGCGCCGTGGAGGTGGTGGACGCCCTCCGCTCCGGCCAGGAGGTCACCGCCACCCGGGGCGCCCGGGTCTGCACGTGGAAGGAGGCCGAGCGGGTGCTCGCCGGCTTCCCCGACGGACGGGCCGACGAGGGTCCGACCGCAGTGGGACCCTCGCTGCTGGGGCTGGGCATCGCCCGGGAGAACGGCTGGCGCGCCCCCGAGGGACCGCCGGCCGACGAGCAGCCGTCCCCCGACGCCGGAGGAGACCGATGACCGACCTGCTGACCCCCGTCCTGACCGCCAACTGGGGCGACGAGCGCGCCTGGCGGCTGACCAACTACGAGCACCAGGGTGGCTACCAGGGGCTGCGCGCCGCGCTGCAGATGGAGCCCGCCGACGTCGTCGCCGCGGTCAAGGAGTCCGGTCTGCGGGGCCGCGGGGGAGCCGGCTTCCCCACCGGGATGAAGTGGAGCTTCATCCCGCAGGACAACCCGAAGCCGAAGTACCTGGTCGTCAACGCGGACGAGTCCGAGCCGGGCACGTGCAAGGACGTCCCGCTGATGATGGCCTCCCCGCACACCCTCGTCGAGGGCGTCATCATCTCGGCCTTCGCGATCCGGGCCAACCACGCCTTCATCTACGTCCGGGGCGAGGTCCTGCACGTCGTCCGCCGACTGCAGCAGGCCGTCCGAGAGGCGTACTCGGCCGGCTACGCCGGGAAGAACATCCTGGGCACCGGCTACGACCTCGAGATCATCGTGCACGCCGGCGCTGGGGCCTACATCTGCGGTGAGGAGACGGCCCTGCTGGACTCCCTCGAGGGACGCCGCGGCCAGCCGCGGCTGCGGCCGCCGTTCCCCGCCATCGCCGGCCTGTACGCCAGCCCAACGGTGATCAACAACGTCGAGTCCATCGCCTCGGTGCCCAGCATCCTGACCCGGGGCGCGGCCTGGTTCTCCTCGATGGGGACCGAGAAGTCCAAGGGCATGACCATCTACTCGCTGTCGGGCCACGTCGCCCGGCCGGGTCAGTTCGAGGCGCCGATGGGAATCACGCTGCGGCAGCTGCTGGAGCTGGCCGGCGGCATGCGGGCGGGTCGCGAGCTGAAGTTCTGGACCCCGGGGGGCTCCTCGACCCCGATCCTCACCCCGGAGCACCTCGACGTCCCGCTCGACTACGAGGGGGTGGCGAGCGTGAAGTCGATGCTTGGCACCAAGGCTCTGCAGTGCTTCGACGAGACCACCTCGGTGGTCCGGACGGTGCTGCGGTGGACCGAGTTCTACAAGCACGAGTCCTGCGGCAAGTGCACCCCCTGCCGGGAGGGCACCTGGTGGCTGGTCCAGATCCTCAAGCGGATGGAGGCCGGTCAGGGCCAGCCGGGGGACATCGAGAAGCTCCTCGACCTTTGTGAGAACATCCTGGGCCGGTCCTTCTGCGCGCTCGGGGACGGGGCGACCTCGCCGATCAGCTCGGCGATCACCCATTTCCGTGGCGAGTTCGAGGCCGCCCTGCACACCCCCGCGTGGGAGCTGTTCCCCTACGGGGCCAGCACCACCTACGTACGCGAGCCGGCCGGAGCGCCGGCATGAGGAGCGCGGCATGACGATCACCGCCCGAGCCACCGACGCCGGCTCCGCCACCCCCCACGGGCAGTCCGGTGCCGCCGAGCTCGCCAAGCGGGAGGACCTGGTCACCCTCACCATCGACGACGTCGAGGTGTCGGTGCCCAAGGGCACCCTGGTCATCCGGGCCGCCGAGCTGATCGGGGTCGAGGTGCCGCGGTTCTGCGACCACCCGCTGCTCGAGCCGGTCGGTGCCTGTCGGCAGTGCCTGGTCGAGGTGCCCGACGCGGGCAACGGCCGGGCCATCCCCAAGCCGCAGGCCTCCTGCACCCTCGAGGTGGCCGCCGGGATGCAGGTCCGCACCCAGGTCACCTCGCCGGTGGCCGACAAGGCCCAGCACGGCAACATGGAGTTCCTGCTGGTCAACCACCCGCTGGACTGCCCTATCTGCGACAAGGGCGGGGAGTGCCCGCTGCAGAACCAGGCCCTGTCGCACGGGTACGCCGAGAGCCGGTTCACCGACGTCAAGCGCACCTACCCCAAGCCGGTCAACATCTCGGCCAACGTGCTGCTGGACCGCGAGCGGTGCGTGCTCTGCGCCCGCTGCACCCGCTTCTCCGAGCAGATCGCCGGCGACCCCTTCATCGCCCTGATCGAGCGCGGCGCCCTGCAGCAGGTCGGGATCTACGAGAAGGAGCCGTTCGAGTCCTACTTCTCCGGCAACACCATCCAGATTTGCCCGGTCGGCGCCCTCACGAGCGCGGCGTACCGCTTCCGCTCCCGGCCCTTCGACCTGGTCTCGACCTCCTCGGTCGCCGAGCACGACGCCTGCGGCTCGGCCATCCGCGTCGACCACCGCCGTGGGACGGTGCTGCGGCGACTCGCCGGGGACGACCCCGAGGTCAACGAGGAGTGGATCACCGACAAGGACCGGTTCGCCCACCGCTACGCGCAGCAGGAAGACCGCCTCACCCGGCCCCTGGTCCGCGAGGACGGCGTCCTGCGTCCGGCGTCGTGGCCCGAGGCGATCGACGCCGCCGTGCAGGGTCTGGCCGCGGCCGGCACCTCGGCCGGGGTCCTGACCGGCGGCCGGCTGACCGTCGAGGACGCGTACGCCTACGCCAAGTTCGCCCGCGCCGTACTCGGCACCAACAACGTCGACTTCCGGGCCCGGGCACACTCGGCGGAGGAGGCCGACTTCCTGGCCCACGCCGTGGCCGGGACCGGTCGTGGGGTCACCTATGCCGACCTGGAGGCCGCCAGCGCGGTGCTGATGGTCTGCTTCGAGCCCGAGGAGGAGGCCGGCACGGTCTTCCTGCGGCTGCGCAAGGCCCACCGCAAGACCGGTCTGGTCTCCTGGACCCTCGCCCCGTTCCTCAGCAACGGCGCCCGCAAGGCCGGGGCCACCCTGGTCCCGGTGCTGCCCGGGGCCGAGGCCGCCACCCTCGACCAGCTCGGCAGCGCCGCGACCGGCGCCGGTCGGGTGTCGGCCGCCGTCGCCCAGGTCAGCCTGGACGCCGGGTCGGTGATCCTGGTGGGGGAGCGCGCCGCGGCGCAGTCCGGCACCCTAGATCG
>JAOPXW010000402.1 GCA_025964935.1 Friedmanniella sp.
TCACCCTCGTCCTCGCGGTCGGTGGCGTCGGTGACCAGCACCGGCCGGCCGGCCCCGCGGAGCGCACGGGAGCCGGTCAGGGCGGCCACCACCGGGCCGGTGCAGGCCAGCAGCACCACATCGGGACGGGTCCGCCGGATCAGCCGGAGCAGGTCCCGGTGGCGCAGCAGGGACAGCCCGTCCCCGCCGGCCGCGGCCCGCTGGGCCGGGCTCGGCGCCACCGGGTTGTCGAGCACCACCTGGGTGCTCGACCAGCCGGGCGGGAGGGCGGCCAGGGTGGCCAGGCTCCACTTCAGGTAGGAGTCGGTGTCGGCCACGGCCAGCACCCGGGGGGCGCGTTCGGGGCTCCCGGCCCCGTACGGGTCGGGGTCGTTGGGCTCGGTCATGGTCCTCAGTGCGGGGCGACGGTGGTGGGCAGGTCGTGCACCGGGTCGACCGCGGTGGCCACCGGGCCGCCGGCGACGGGTGCGCCGCCGGGTCGCGCCCCCGTACGCTGCCGGATGCGGGTCTCGAGCCAGGTGGCCAGCCGGGTCAGGGCGAAGTTGATGACGATGTAGATCGCGCTCACCACGACGAAGGCCTGGAACAGCAGCTTGGTGTTGTTGGCCAGGTTGTTGGCCTGCTTCATCAGCTCCGGGTAGCTGACCACGTAGCCCAGGGTCGAGTCCTTCAGCAGGGCGACGAGCTGGGTCACCAGGGTCGGGATCACCAGCCGTACGGCCTGGGGCAGCACCACCCGGCGGACGGTGGCCCCGGTCGTCATGCCCAGGGCCAGGGCGGCCTCGGTCTGGCCCCGGTCCAGCGCCTTGATCCCCGCCCGGACGATCTCGGCGATCACCGCGGAGTTGATCAGGATGATCGGGACGGTCAGCTTCCAGAAGATGCTGAGGTTCAGCCCCACTCCGGGCAGCGCGAAGAGGAACACGTAGACCAGCAGCAGGGTCGGGACCGAGCGGAACACCTCGATGTAGGCCGTGCAGACCCAGCGCAGGGGACGCCGTCGGCCGGCCCGCCCCACGGCCAGCAGCGTCCCGGCCGGGAACGCCACCAGCGCCGAGGCCAGCGTGACCAGCAGGGTGCCCCACAGCCCCTGCAGCAGGAAGGCCACCGCCCACTGCTGCCAGAACGGCTTCCAGCGGGCCAGGGCCAGCTGCCCGCTGGCGTCCAGACCGCGGTAGGCCCAGAAGAGCACCGCCAGCACGACCACGGCGGCCACGACGGTCGCGAGGGCGATCCGCCGCCGGGCGCGCGGCCCGGGCTCGTCGAACAGGACCCGGGTGGTGTTCACCATGCCCCGACCCCCGGCCTCATCGCCGCACCGCCAGCCGGCGCTCCAGGACCGAGCCCAGACCGCCGCCCAGCAGGGCGATGACGACGTAGACCAGCGCCGAGATGCCGAACAGCAGCATGGCCTCGGCGGTCCGGTTGCCGACCTGCTGCGCCTGGTAGGTCAGCTCCCCCACCGACACCGCCGCGGCCAGCGAGGAGCCCAGTGCGACCCCGATGAAGATGTTCACCAGCGGCTGCACCATGGTGCGCAGGGCCTGCGGCAGGATCACCCGTGCCAGGGACTGGGTGAACGTCAGGCCCAGGGCCCGGGCGGCCTCGGCCTGGCCCACCGGGACGCCGTTGATGCCCGCCCGGACGGTCTCGCAGGCGAAGGCCGCCGAGACCAGGGCCAGGCTCAGCACCGCCGTGGTGAACAGGGACAGCGAGATCCCCACCTCGGGCAGCCCGTACGCCACCAGGATCAGCAGCGCGAGCAGCGGGATGTTGCGGAAGATCTCCACGTACACCGCGCCGACCAGCCGCAGCGGCGGGATCGGGCTGACCCGGAAGACCGCCACCAGCGTCCCGAGGAGCACGGAGCTGAGGAAGGCCAGCGCGGTGATGGCCAACGTGGTCAGCACCCCCTGCCAGAGGGCGCCCAGGTTGTCCTGCAGCACGGTGATCACCGGCGTCCGCCTCGACCGGGCTCAGGAGCCCTCGACCGAGCCGATCTTGGGCGGGGCCGGGGCGTCCCCGGCCACGACCGTCCCGATCGTCGCCTTCCACAGCTTGGCCCAGCTGCCGTCGGCCTCGATCGCGGTCAGCCAGGCGTTCACGAACTCCTTGGCCGACGGGTCGTCGCGGGTCACCCCGATGCCGTAGTAGTCGTCGGAGAACGGCTCCCCGACCACCTTGAGGGTGGTGTCGGTGCTGGCGTTGGAGATCAGGATCCCCTGGTCGATCACGTACGCGTCCACCCGCCCGGTCTTGAGGGCGGCCAGGCACTGGGCGTCGTCGGGGAACAGGCTGACCTTGGCACCCGGAGCGTCCTTGGCGATCCGGTCGGCCGTCGTCGAGCCCTGCTGGGTGGCGATCCTCTTGCCGTCCAGGTCCTTCACCGAGGTGATCGTGGTGTTGTCGGACTTGACCATGATGGCGTCGCCGGAGCGGTAGTAGGGGCCGGCGAAGGCCACCTTCTTGGCCCGGGCGGGCGTGATGGAGTAGGTGGCGAACACCGTGTCCACCGTGCCGTTCTGGATCAGGGTCTCGCGGGTGTCGACGGTGGTGATGCTGAGGGCGATCGGCCCGTCCGCCTTGCCGGTGATGTAGCGGGACAGCAGCTGCGCCAGCCCGGCGTCGAAGCCGGTGATCTTGCCCGTCGACGGGTCCTTCATCGAGAACAGCGGTCCGGCGTCCGAGCCGCCGGTCTTCAAGGTGCCGGCCGCCTTGATCTTGGCCGCCCAGGCGTTGCCGTCCACCGCCGCGGCCTCCGCGACGGGGCCGCCGGCGATGATCTTGTCGTAGTCGCTGACGTTGGTCTGGTTGCCGGTCAGGGCCGACTTGTCGTTGCCGCAGGCGGCCAGCGTGCTGCCGCCGGCCACGGCGAGGGCGAGGGTGGCGGACAGTCTCAGCACCTGGCGACGGGTGAGAGCGGGGGGTGTCGGCATGGGAGCTCCAAACGGGTTGACGGTCAGGACACGGCCACCGTGGCCGTGGGTGGGGCTGAGGTCGGGCGGGTCGGGCTCAGTGGGTCAGGACCTTGGACAGGAAGTCCCGGGCCCGGTCGGTGGTCGGGTGGTCGAAGAACTCCGCCGGGCTGCCGGTCTCGACGATCTGTCCGCCGTCCATGAAGACCACCCGGTTGGCGGCCTTGCGGGCGAAGCCCATCTCGTGGGTGACGACGACCATGGTCATGCCCTCGGCGGCGAGCTCGATCATCACGGCGAGGACCTCGTTGATCATCTCGGGGTCCAGCGCCGAGGTCGGCTCGTCGAAGAGCATCAGCTTGGGCCGCATGGCCAGGGCCCGGGCGATCGCCACCCGCTGCTGCTGTCCGCCGGACAGCTCGGCGGGCATCGCGTCGGCCTTGTGGGCCAGCCCGACCCGCTCCAGCAGCTCACGCGCCCGCTGCTCGGCCTCGGCCCGCGGGACCTTGGCCACCTGCATCGGCGCCATGGTCAGGTTGTCGAGGACGTTCTTGTGCCCGAACAGGTTGAAGGACTGGAAGACCATGCCGACCTCGGCCCGCAGCCGGGCCAGGGCCCGACCCTCGGGTGGCAGCGGGACGCCGTCGATCTCGATCTCCCCCGACGTGATCGTCTCCAGCCGGTTGATGCAGCGGCACAGGGTCGACTTGCCCGAGCCCGAGGGCCCGATCACCACGACCACCTCGCCCCGCTGCACCTCGAGGTTGACCCCGTTCAGGGCCGCGGCCGTGCCGAAGTACTTGTCCACGTCCCGCAGCCGCACGAGGGGACCCTGGTGGTCTGCCATGACCCGAGCCTAGGCACCCGCGCCCCCGGGTCGAGTCCACCCCCCGCCCCGACACGCCGGATCGGGGCCCTGCTCAGTGCGGATCGGGCAGCTGCAGCAGGGCGTTCTCGACCACCTCGGCCATCGCCGGGTGGATCCAGTACTGCCCGCGCGCGACGTCGTGGGCCCGCTGTCCGAAGCTCATGGCCTGGATCAGGGGCTGGATCAGGCTGGAGGCCTGCGGGCCGATCAGGTGCGCCCCCAGCAGCTGCCCGGTGACCGGGTCCCCGAGCAGCTTGACGAAGTGGTCGGTGTCCTCCATGGCCCAGCCGTACGCGGTGCTCCCGTAGTCCTGCCGGACCGCGACGTGGCGGATCCCCTGCTCCAGGGCCTGCCGCTCGGTCAGCCCGACCGAGGCCACCTGCGGCTCGGAGAACACGGCGTGCGGGACGAACCGGTGATCGCTGCTGACCAGGTCGTCGGGGTGCAGCAGGTTGTGCTGGACCACCCGGGCCTCGTGGTTGGCCACGTGCTTGAGCTGGAAGGGCGAGGAGACGTCGCCGAGGGCGAAGACGCCGTCGGCGCTCGTTCGCTGCTGGTCGTCGACCAGGACGTAGCCGTCCCCGTCCACCTCGACCCCGGCGGCGGCGAGGTCGAGGGTGTCGCCGTTGGGCACCCGGCCGGTGGCCACCAGCAGCACGTCGGCCCGCAGGGTGCGCACCTCCCCGTCGGCGCCGGCCACCTCGACCGCGACCCCGGACCCCTCGGCGGTGACCTTGTTGACCTGAGCGCTCAGGTGCAGGTCGACCCGCTCCCCCAGCAGGCGGGTGAACGTCGTGGAGACCTCGTCGTCCTCCTGGCGCAGCAGCCGGTCGGACCGGTTGACCACGCTGACCCGGGTGCCGAAGGAGGCGAACACGTGGGCGAACTCGGCGGCCACGAACCCGCCGCCGAGGATGACCATGGACCCGGGCAGCTCGG
Source organism: Friedmanniella sp. (assembly GCA_025964935.1). GTDB lineage: Bacteria > Actinomycetota > Actinomycetes > Propionibacteriales > Propionibacteriaceae > Microlunatus. Next base: position 4,723 of record JAOPXW010000402.1, read on the forward strand.
GGAGCCGCATCACGGTGTCGGAGGTCTCGTACGGGACGCTGTCCAGCCCGGCGATGGCCGGGACCCGGACCCGGCTGCCCGCCGCGAGGACGAAGCGGTCCGCCGTGATGACCCCGGCCGAGCCGGTGTCCAGGCGACGGGGGCCGACGAAGTGCGCGGCCTCGCCGAACAGGGTGACGTCGGCGTTCGACGCCCGCCACTCGCGGCCGCCGGCGGCGATCGGGTCGATCCGGCCGAAGATCCGCTCCCGGATGTCGGACCAGCGGACCCGCTGCCGGACGAGGTCGACCCCCAGCCGGGAGGACCCCTCCGGCGCCAGGGCCAGATCAGCGGGGTAGACGTACATCTTGGTGGGGATGCACCCGACGTTCAGGCAGGTGCCGCCGAAGACGCCCTTCTCCACCAGAGCCACCGAGAGACCCGAGAAGCGCTCGTCGACGATGGAGTTGCCGGAGCCGCTGCCGATGATGGCCAGGTCGAAGTGCTGCACGCGCCCCATCGTGCCAGCATGGTCCACGTGGCTTCGGGTGGACTGGGCGAGAGACTGGGCGGCCACCGACGCAACCGGATCGCCTACCTGGCCCTGCTCCGCCGCTCGGGGGACTACACCCTCCGGTCGGTGACGAGCCGCTCCGCGGCCACCGCGGCGGTGCTCGTGCTCGCCGTGTTCAGCCGGAACGCCCTGCCCGCGGCGGCGCTGTGCCTGCTCGCCGTCGCCAGCTGCTATCTGCTGGCCGCCAACGAGTGGCACCACCGGCGCGGCAGTGAGCCCCGCTTCTGGCCATCGGTGGTCTACCTGCGCAACGGCATCCGGACCGACGGGGTCCACACCCTGAGCCTCGGCTCCTACCTGGAGATCCCCGCCGGGCTGATGCTGCTCGTCGTCCCGTCCTGGGTCACCGTGGACGAGCCGGTGGCCGCCCGGGTGGCCATGCTCGGGGCGGGGACGATCTTCCTGATCAGCGCCTCGGTCTCGATCCTGAACGACCACACCTGGTACAACCCCGCGGAGAGGCCGCCCGCGTGGCACGAGATCCTCCGGCTGGGCTGCGGACCGATCGTCTGCGGGATGGTCGCCGCGGTCAGCCTGCCGGCGACCTGGGGCCCCGAGGGCCGGCTGGCGGTCTGGGTCATCTGCCTGACCCCGATCAGCCAATTCGTGCGCATCTCCGACACCGACCTGATCGTGCGCCACCTGGCCCCGCTGGTCCGGGAGGAGTCGCACGCGGGCCGGGAGCTGGTCATCAGCGAGACCCACGGCGCCCTGTCGACCAACCTGCGGCTGCTGGAGCAGCAGGCCCGGCCGCTGCGCAACGTCGCCCCGTCCCTCTACGAGCTGGCCGTCAGCGCCAACAGCCGGCTTCGCGAGACCCTGACCCTCGCCCACATCGACGCCGACAGCTCGATCAGCCTGCAGAGCCTGGAGGCGCCGGTGCTGACCCTGGCCCGGGCGGTGGGCGCCAAGGCGGAGGTGACGGTGACCATGACGACCCTGAGCGGTGCGGACCACGACCTCTGCCACCTGGTCCTGAACGACCTGGTGGGCAACGCCCTGAACGCCGGTGCCGGCGCCATCAAGGTCAACATCTCGGGGTCCGGGCCCGACATCCGGGTCTCAGTCACCGACGACGCCCCGCCCATGGTCCGGGGGGTGTGGAAGACTCCGGGCACGAGCTCCGCGCGCCTGGCGGGCCGGCTGGCCGGTCTGCGCGGATCTCTCACGCTGCACCAGGACCTCCACGACAAGACCGTCACAGCGCGCTGGACGGCCACCGACTTCCTACCCTGATGGGCTCCGATGGCGACGAACCCAGCGACCGTCCTGCTCGTGGACGACGTGCCCGGCGAGCGGGCCAACTTCCAGCTCGCCTTCGGGCAGCGGCTGAGCGTGGCGGGCTCGGTCGACCAGCTCAACGAGCTGCTGCGCCGCGGGATGGCCTGGGACGTGGCCTTCGTCGACTTCAACCTCAGCTCGGCCACCAGCACCGGCCTGACCGCGCTGCTGCGGCTGCACCACGAGCGCCCGGGGACCCGGATCGTGACCTACAGCCAGTTCACCGAGAGCGGTCGCACGCTGTTCGCGGCGGCCGGCAAGCAGTGGTTCGACGCGGCCGCCCTGCTCGACAAGACCAAGAACGAGCCGGACACCCTCGTCACCTACGCCGAGTCCCTGATGGAGGGCCTGAACCCGACGCCGGTCCCCTGGCAGCGCCGGCTGCAGTACTCCTACCTGGTCGAGAGCCTGCTGGCCGACGCCTCCTGGGTGCGGATCTGGAAGGCGCTGCGCGACGCCGCCGGGGACATGGCCCGGGTCGCCGAGCTGCTCCAGGTCGAGGCCAGCAGCCTGCGGGGCTTCAAGGACCGCGCCACCGAGGCCGCGATCAGCTTCAACGAGAAGTTCTACGACGTCCCGCACCCGGGAAGGACGCGCAACAAGAAGGGCATCCTCGCCGCCTTCGCGGCCGAGCACCGGCACTTCCTGACCGCGCCCGACCTGTCCACCGTGATGTCGCCGGGGACCCGCCGCCGGCGCTGAGCCGCCGGACGGGGTCTCAGACGGAGACGCCGAGGGGGACGCTGATGCCCAGACCACTCCGCGTGTCGCGCCCGTAGCGGGCGATCTCGCGGGCCAGGTCCAGCGGGCGGGTGGTCATCACCACGTCGTCGGTCAGCAGATGGGCCGGCACCAGCCAGACGATCTCGAACTCCAGCCCGTCGGGATCGCGACCGTAGAGCGACTTGGTGGTGCCGTGGTCGGACAGCCCGCTCAGGGCCCCCGCCTCGGCCAGGTCACGCTGCAGCACCTCGAGGTCCGCCAGGGTGGTGACCTCCCAGGCGAGGTGGTAGAGGCCGACCGACCCGCGCCCGGCCCCGCTGGCCGCGGCCTGGGTCCCGACCCGGAACAGACCGAGGTCGTGGTCGTTGGTGGACTCGGCGGCCCGCAGGAAGGCGGCCTGCCCGGGCAGGGTCTCCGCGACCCGGAACTTGAGGACGTCGGTGTAGAAGGCGACCGAGACGTCCAGGTCGCGGACGAAGAGGACGGCGTGGTTCAGACGGTTGATGGGCACGATGCTCCTTTAGTTTAATCTTCAACTTATCGTACGCCGCCCCGCTGGTCAGCGCAATGTTGGGGGGTGCGGAGGAGCACCGGCGCAAGAAGCCACGCCGGTGGGGGGTCGACCCGAGCCGACAGGGCTGCTACATTTCGGAACGAAGTCGACCCGGGGTGAATAGTGAGCGCTCTCGTCCCGGGGAACCGCCACGGTCGTGAAGGTCTGTCGGACCAACTCGATGTGCTGTGGAGACGGCGCCGGGGGGCCAAGAAGGCTCACCCCAGCACGCGGCCCTGGTCTGTTGGGGCAGCTTGCACGGCCGTGGCGGACTTTCACCTCCCGGGGGTCCCAGGACGACCCGGTCGAGAACCCTCCTCTGCCTGTCGTCCCGGCCGCCTCGCCACCGGGACCCACCCGGCCCGTCGCCCCGCCAGCCTCCGAACGCACCACCCGCCGCGCGCCCTGGAGGGCGACGACGGGCGGGTGACGACGGCGGCCCAGGGGGGCCTCAGACGCCGGCGTAGGAGTGCAGGCCCGAGACCAGCAGGTTGATCCCGACGAAGTTGAACCAGAACGAGGCCAGGCCGATGATCGCGACCACCGCGGCCTTGCTCCCCCGCCAGCCGGCCGTCGACCGGGCGTGCAGGTAGCAGGCGTAGATGACCCAGGTGACCAGGGCCCAGGTCTCCTTGGGGTCCCAGCCCCAGTAGCGGCCCCAGGCGTACTCCGCCCAGACCGCGCCCGCGGCCACGGTGAACGTCCACAGCGGGAACGCGAACGCGTGGAAGCGGTAGGTCAGGAGGTCGATCCGGCGCGCCGTGGGCAGCCAGGCGAGATAGCCGCGGACCTGTCCCCGGTCCTCGGCCCGCTTCCTCAGCAGGTAGAGCACCGACATCAGACCGCCCACGTTGAAGGCGGCTCCAGCGACCGCGGCGGCCACGATGTGGATCAGGAACCAGACCGAGTGCAGCGCGGGCACCAGCGGGGCCACGGCCACGTAGAAGACGGTGACGGCCAGACCGTTGCCCACCGCGGCGAGCAGGGTCAGCGGCAGCCCGAGCCAGCGCAGGTTGGCCTTCCAGACCATCAGCAGGTAGGCCGCCACGATGAAGACCATGGCCGAGGTGGTGAACTCGAACATGTTGCCCCACGGCGCCCGGCCGGCAGCCAGACCGCGGCAGACCACCCCCACCACACTCAGGAGGAACCCGACCAGGGTCAAGGCGACCCCGACCCGTCCGAACTGCTCGACCCGCTGGCGTACGGCCCCGGAGCCCTCTGGCGACTCCCCGGCCGCCGGGGCCGGCGTCGAGCCGGGGCTCGGACGGCCCGAGCCGCCGGCCCGGGCCCCGACCAGCTGCCGCTCCGGCTCAGTCTCCAGCGAGGTGTCCCTGCGGGCCGCGGCCCACTCGGCGGCGTGCGCGAACATGGCGAGCGCGTACACCACCACCGACAGCACCAGGCTCAGGCTGGAGTAGTACTCGAATCTCATCGTGGGTCTTCCTGCTCGGTTCCGGCGGTCCCCGACAGCTCGGCGGCCAGCTCGGCGACGTCCTCGGTGAGACCACCCCGGGCGTCCGCCCGGTCCAGCCCACCGACTTCCACCAGACTATGTCCACCCTCAGCGGGCAGCACCCGGATCCAGACCCGGCGAGGCCTGATGAACAGCGACAGGCACAGACCGAAGACGGCGAACCCGATCGCCCCCAAGGAGATGGGGATGCCGGGAGCGTCCCCGACCTGCAGCTTGACCCAGCGGGTGACCCCGCTCATCTGGATGGACCCCTGGCCGTCGGGCAGGTCCACGGTGGCGCCGGGCTGCAGGGCGATCCGGAACGGGGCCCCCGCGCTGGTCTTGAGCTGGGTCAGGCCGGCGGTGTTCAGCGAGTAGACGTTCTCCGGGGCCCCGGTCTCCACCTTCGGCGGGCCGCTCCAGGCGGTCAGCAGCAGGGTGGGGTTCAGGGCGTCGGGGAAGGCCGAGGAGGGGGCGGCGGTGCCGGTCTGGACCGCGGTGGGCAGGAAGATCCCCTCGAAGGCGAGCCGGTCGGGCCGGGCGTCGGGGGCCTTGATCACCCCGGCCGAGGTGAAGTTGCCGTCCTGCGGGAGGAAGACCACGGGGCCGGAGAAGGCGATGTCGCCCTGGGCGTCCTTCACCGTCACCACCGGGGCGTAGCCGTGGCCGATCAGGTGCACCGTGGTGCCGTTGATCTTCAGCGGCTTGTTGACCTCCAGGGCCACGTCGCGCGGCGTGGCCCCGGGGCGGTCCGTGACCGTGACGTCGGCGCGGAACAGCCGCGCCGCGCCCCGCTGCACGGGACCGGTCTCGAACTTCACCTGGAAGTCGCGCACGGTCACGCTGAACGGCTGCAGCCCCGAGTCGGTGAATTCCGCCCCGGCCGCGAAGTCGTCGTACTGGGTGAGGTTGTTGGAGAAGCCCTGACCCACGATGACCACGCTGGTCCCCCGGAAGCCCCAGAGGGCGCCGATCCCGGCGCCGAGCAGGACGAAGATCAGACTGATGTGGAAGACGAGGTTGCCGGCCTCCCGCAGGTAGCCGCGCTCCGCGGCCACCGAGGTGCCCTCGACCCGCACCCGGTAGCGCCGGGCCCGCAGCAGCCCGGCCGCTCGCGCGAGGAGGGCGTCGGGGTCGGCGGTCCCGACCTCGGCGGAGGCGTACGCGGGCAGCCGGGACAGGTGCCGCGGGGTCCGCGGCGGCCGGGCCCGCACCGCCCGGGCGTACACCCCGACCCGGGGGATGATGCAGCCGATCAGGGAGACGAAGAGCAGCAGGTAGATCGCGGAGAACCACGGCGAGGTGTAGACGTGGAACATCCCGATCTTGTCGTAGATCGGCCCCAGGGTCGGGTGGGCGGCGATGAAGTCCGACACCCGTACGGGGGAGATCTTGCGCTGCGGCACCAGGGAGCCGGGGATGGCGGCCAGCGCCAGCGCGAAGAGCAGCACCAGGGCGGTCCGCATGGAGGACAGCTGGGCCCACAGGAAGCGCAGGCCGCCGCGCAGCCCGAGCTGGGGGAGGTCGTCGCGGACCGGTCCCGGGCTGGGCTCGGGCGAGTCCAGCCCGGCGTCGCGGGTGGGGGTCTGGGTCACTCAGATCACCGTTCCGAAGGAGGCGGCCCACTGCCGCAGGCTGCCGGTCGCGAGGTCCCACCAGCCGGTGACGAGCAGCAGGCCGACCAGCACCAGCAGCACTCCCCCGATCCGCATGAACAGCTGCTGCCGGCGGCGGAGGAAGCTGACCGCCCGGGCCATCCTGGTGAAGGCGAGCCCGGCCAGCACGAAGGGGGTGCCCAGACCGAGGGCGTACGCGAAGCCCAGCAGGCCCCCGCGCAGCGCGGTGCCCTCGTTGAAGCCGAGGTTCATCACCGCGCCCAGGGTGGGCGAGAGGCAGGGGGTCCAGCCGAGCGCGAAGACGGCGCCCAGCAGCGGAGCCGCCGCCACCCCGACCCGCGGGATGCGGTGCAGCCGGAGGTCGCGCTGCCCGATTCGCAGCACCCCGGCGAAGATCAGCCCGAGCCCGATCACCACCACCCCGAGGACGCGGCTGATCACGCCGCGGTAGGCGTACAGGGTCTGGCCCACGGTGCCGGCGACCACCCCGGCGGCCACGAAGACCACCGCGAAGCCGAGCACGAACAGGCTCGCGCCGGCCAGCATCCGACCGCGGCGCCGGGAGCCCTCGACGATCTCGGCCGCGCCGAGCCCGGTCGCGTACGACAGGTAGCCCGGCAGCAGGGGGATGACGCAGGGGCTGAAGAACGACACGAGACCGGCCAGCAGGGCCACCGGCAGGGCCAGGGCCATCGACCCACCGACGGCCGACTCGGCCCAGGCGGCCAGGTCCAGGGGGAGCATCTACTTGCCGTTCGCGACGTCGTCGACCATGCCGACCAGGGTGGAAGTGGTCACCGGACCGAGCACCCGCGCCGCCAGCCGGCCCTGGCCGTCGATGACCAGGGTGGAGGGGATCGCGCTGGGGGGCAGGTCGCCGGCGAAGGTGAGCAGCACCTGGCCCGTCGGGTCGTAGATGCTGGGATAGGTGATCTGAAAGGCCCGGACGAAAGCCTCCGCCGGGGCGGGGTCGTAGTCCTTGACCGTGACGCCCAGGAACTGGGCCCGGCCCTTGGTCCGGACACTGGCGGCCTGCAGGTCGGGCGCCTCGGCCCGGCAGGGCGGGCACCACGAGCCCCAGATGTTGACCACCACCACCTGGCCCGCGTAGTCCCCGCTGGAGATGGCGGCCTCCGACCCCAGCCGGGCCCCGGTCACCGGCGGCACGGCCCGGCGCTGGTCGGGCGCGATCCGCGTCAGGTTGCCGCTGACCCCCACGTATCCGGTCTGCCCGGCGCTGCGGGTCTGCTCATCGGCCCCGGTGGTCGTGCAGGCCCCCGACGCGACCACACCGGCCAGGGACAGGGCGAGCGCCAGCAGCCGTCGCCCCCGCCCGGGGCGGGGGGACGGCGTACGCGGGCGGGCGGGGCGAGGCAGCACTAGGCCCCCGCGACGAACTTCTTGGTCGAGGTGCTCCGCAGCAGGGGCGCCGCCGGCTCGGCGTAGCTGACCGCGGCCACCCGGCCGGCGATGAAGGTGAAGGAGGTCACGCTGGCCAGCGTGCACTCGCGCTTGCGCGGGTCGTGGAAGAGCCGTCGGCCCTCGGCGTCGCTGCGGGCCATCCAGATCGGCAGCTGGTGGGACACCACGACCGCCTCGTGCCCGGCGGCGGCCTCGGCCGCGTCCTTCAGTGCCAGCCGCATCCGCGCCACGATCTCGGCGTACGGCTCGCCCCAGCTCGGCTTGAGGGCGTTGCGGAACAGCCACCAGTTCTTGGGGTTGCGGAGCGCCCCGTCGAAGGACACCTTGAGGCCCTCGAACTTGTTGGCCGCCTCGATCACGCGCCCGTCGGTGGTCACCGGCTGGTCGCCGAGCGCCGCGGCGATCGGCCGCATCGTCTCCTGGGCCCGCTCCAGCGGTGAGCAGCGCAGGTGGGTGACGTCCCGACCGCGCAGGTGCTCGGCCACCGCCACGGCCATCTCCCGGCCCAGGTCGGACAGGTGGTAGTCCGGGAGCCGCCCGTAGAGCAGCCCGGCCGGGTTGTCGACCTCGCCGTGCCGCACCAGGTGCACGATCGTGCGCTCGTCCATGCTCATCTCCCCTTGTCTTCCGTCGCGGCCGCCGCGGCAGATGCCGCGCGGGGCAGAGCCGACACCACCCGGTCGAGGGCGGTGTCGTCGTGGGCGGCGGACAGGAACCACCCCTCGAACGCGCTGGGCGGCAGGTACACCCCCTGGTCCAGCATGGAGTGGAAGAAGGCCGAGTAGGCGCGGGTCGACTGGGTGGCCGCCGTGGCGTAGTCGGGAACGTTGGTCACGTCCTCGCTGACGAAGAAGACGCTGAACAAGTTCCCGGCGTGCTGGATCACGTGGCTGACCCCCGCCGCGGCGAGGGCGGAGCCGACCTCGGCCTGCAGCCGGGCGGCCGCCCGGTCGACGTGGGCGTACACCTCGGGGGTGGCGAGTCGCAGCGTGGCCAGGCCGGCGCTGGTGGCCACCGGGTTGCCGGAGAGGGTGCCCGCCTGGTAGACCCCGCCGACGGGGGCCAGGTGCTGCATCAGCTCGGTCCGGCCGCCGAACGCGGCGGCGGGGAAGCCCCCGCCCATCACCTTGCCGAAGGTCATCAGGTCCGGGCTGACCCCGTCCAGGCCGTACTGCCCCGAGGGGGTGATGCGGAAGCCGGTCATCACCTCGTCGGAGACGAAGAGGGCCCCGTGGCGGTGGCAGATCTCGGCCAGGAAGGCGTTGAAGCCCACCCCGTCCTCGACCCCCGGCGGGATGACCCCCATGTTGCCCGCCGCCGCCTCGGTGATGACGCAGGCGATCTGGTCCCCGTACGTCGCGAAGGCGGCCCGGACGGCGTCCCGGTCGTTGTAGCCGAGCACGATCGTGTCCGCGGTGGTCGCGGCGGTCACTCCGGGCGTGCCGGGGATGGCCAGGGTCGCCACCCCGGAGCCCGCCGCGGCCAGCAGCGAGTCGACGTGACCGTGGTAGCAGCCGGCGAACTTCACGATCTTGTCCCGGCCGGTGATCCCGCGGGCCAGCCGCAGCACCGACATGGTGGCCTCGGTGCCCGAGCTCACGAGCCGGACCTGCTCGACCGGTGTGCGCTCGATGATCGCCGAGGCGAGCTCCACCTCGGCCAGGGTGGGGGCGCCGTAGGAGGTGCCGTGCTGGGCCGCGGCTGCGACCGCCGCCAGCACCTCGGGGTGCGCGTGGCCGAGCAGCATCGGACCCCACGAGCAGATCAGGTCGACCAGCTCGTTGCCGTCCAGGTCGTAGAGGTAGGCCCCCTGGGCCCGGGCGATGAAGCGAGGCGTCCCCCCGACGGACAGGAACGCCCGGACCGGGGAGTTGACCCCGCCCGGGGTGACGGTCTGCGCCCGCGCGAACGCCTGCGCCGAGCGGCTGTCGTTGGTCACGAGACTCCTTGTCCGGGCAGCCCGGCGTTGGGGGTGGTCAGGGGGCTGGGTCGGGGGCGGAGGCTCACGCGCGGCCGGCCCGCTGGGCGTCCCGCCACCGCTGCGCCCACTCCAGGGCCCAGTAGGTCAGGACCATGTCGGCGCCGGCCCGCCGGATGGAGATCAGGGTCTCGTGGATGGCGGGCTCCCGGTTGATCCAGCCGTTGGCCGCGGCGGCCTCGAGCATGGCGTACTCCCCCGACACGTTGTACGCCGCCACGGGCACGTCGACCGCCTCCCGTACGTCTCGGAGCACGTCGAGGTAGGGCAGGGCCTGCTTGACCATCACTATGTCGGCGCCCTCGGCGACGTCGAGGGCCACCTCGCGCAGGGCCTCGCGGAGGTTGGCGCCGTCCTGCTGGTAGGTCTTGCGGTCGCCCCGGAGGGTCGAGGCAACGGCCTCCCGGAACGGCCCGTAGAAGGCCGAGGCGTACTT